>NZ_JAZGQE010000201.1:0-7904 GCF_048593885.1 Yersinia sp. 1252 StPb PI
ATAATCTATAAAATCCAATTAATCGTACAGACTGATACGACAGCAATGATTCTGGCGCGAACCGGCAGTCAACCTACCTGTTGTTTGAAAGATGGCGGATATTCATTGACATAAGGTCTTGCCATGCCTCAACTTGTTAATCTTGAGCTAGGATTATTGAAGTGACCAGTATTTTGCAGGGTTATAAAACCGTGAGGATGCGCTAATGACAACTTCAACACCGAAACAAACCGCGCAAGATAAGCGCCTGACTGACGGCCCAGACTGGACATTTGAATTGTTGCAGGTCTATCTGGACCAAATAGACCGGGTGGCAAAACATTACCGGCTAGATACTTACCCCCACCAGATAGAGGTTATTACCTCCGAACAGATGATGGATGCCTATTCAAGTATCGGTATGCCTATCAACTATACCCATTGGTCTTTTGGTAAGAAATTTATCGAAACCGAGCAAAAATATAAGCACGGTCAGCAAGGATTAGCCTACGAGATTGTGATTAACTCCAATCCCTGCATCGCTTATTTAATGGAAGAAAATACCATTACCATGCAAGCCTTAGTGATGGCTCACGCCTGCTATGGACATAACTCTTTCTTTAAGAATAATTACTTATTTCGAGCCTGGACCGATGCCAGTTCGATAGTGGATTATTTGTTGTTTGCTCGTCATTACATCAGTGAATGCGAGGAACGCTATGGGGTGGAAGAAGTAGAGCGGCTACTCGACTCCTGTCATGCCCTGATGAATTATGGGGTGGACCGCTATAAACGCCCGCAAAAGATCTCTTTAGTGGAGGAAACCGCCCGGCAGAAAAGCCGCGAGGAGTATCTGCAAAGTCAGGTCAACTCGTTGTGGAAAACCCTACCGCGCAAGGATCGAGGGGAAGTCCAAGCCCAGGCTCAACGCTACCCCAGTGAACCGCAGGAGAACCTGCTCTATTTCATGGAGAAAAATGCTCCGCTGCTGGAGTCATGGCAACGAGAAGTGCTGCGAATAGTCCGCAAAGTCAGCCAATATTTTTACCCACAAAAACAGACACAAGTGATGAATGAAGGTTGGGCCACCTTCTGGCATTACACCATTCTTAACCATCTGTACGATGAGGGTAAGGTCACTGACCGCTTTATGATGGAGTTCTTGCACAGCCACACCAACGTTGTGTATCAACCGCCGTATAACAGCCCTTATTACAACGGTATTAACCCGTATGCCCTTGGCTTTGCCATGTTCCAAGATATCAAGCGTATTTGCCAATCACCGACGGAGGAGGACTATTATTGGTTCCCGGATATCGCCGGTAAAGATTGGTTGGATACGTTGCATTTTGCCATGCGCGACTTTAAGGATGAAAGCTTCATCAGCCAGTTCTTATCACCGAAAGTAATGCGTGACTTCCGGCTATTCACCGTGCTGGATGATGATAAGCATAACTATCTGGAGATTTCAGCCATTCATAATGAAGAAGGTTATCGGGCTATACGTAATGAATTGTCTGCTCAATATAACTTGAGTAATCACGAACCAAACATTCAGGTATGGAACGTTGATTTGCGCGGAGACCGCTCCCTGACCCTGCGCTATATTCCTCATGATCGGGCACCACTGGATAAAAGCCGTCAGCAAGTGATGAAACATATTCACCGGCTATGGGGGTTTGATATTCATATGGAACAACTGAATGACGATGGCTCGATTGAGCTACTCGACAGCGTGCCGCCAAGAGCCAATAAGCTCTAGCACAGGGCAGACGAGGTGGATAACCGCGCGAGCTATTGCGCTACATCTTGCCATGAAAAAGGGGCATTTAATGCCCCTTTTGCGTTGCAATTTTACGCGATATTCGCCTAACGGCGTGCTTCGGCCAAATCACTTGGCATCGTGCCCTGCATGCTGTGCCAAATAGCACCACTCTCTTTACCGTATGCTCTCAGACACTCTGACACCTGATCATGGGCTTTTTCATCACACAGCGCTGACAGTTTGCTGTAGAAAGTCAGTGCCAGTTTACGGGCTTCAGGATTCGAGAAATAGTAACGCCCAACCCGGGTATAAAGCCCTTTCATCCCATTTAGGATCAACCCATAAATAGGGTTACCCGAAGCAAAAGCCAAACCACGGAAAATACCGTAATCCAGTGCGGTGAAAGCCTCGGCGTGATCATCAACCGTTTGAGCTTGTGCCAGGATTTCTTGTGCTTTCTCTGGATGATTACGGATTGCCGTGCGAACGAAGATGGTAGCGATATTTGTTCTGACTGCCAGTAAGTTGTCTATCAATTGTGGCACGCTGTCGTGGTCAAGCCGCGCCAGTGTTTCCAGAATATTAAGACCAGACGTTTCCCAAAAATTGTTTACTTTCGTCGGTTTACCATGCTGAATAGTGAGCCAGCCATCGCGGGCTAAGCGTTGTAACACTTCACGCAATGTAGTGCGAGTCACTCCAATCAGCTCTGAAAGTTCACGCTCCGCGGGCAAAATAGTGCCTGGAGGGAAGCGATTATTCCAAATACTTTCAATAATATACTCTTCCGCGAAACCGGCAGGACTTTGCGCCTTTATAACCATATTTTTGACGTTCCGTAGCGATACATATCAGCAATTTAGTGTGCTCATCATACCAGACGACGCTATCGTGACATAGCATCAGGATCGAACAAATGGTGAAAGTAGTCATAAAGTTGCAAAAATTGCGCAGATGGAATGATGTACAGATTATACCAATTGCTTTTAGAGCAATGACGTAACGTAAAATGTAACTTTAGGCAGTAATTGCACCATAATAATTTTAATAAGGAGACTGTAACTCACAATGGATATGACCATTAGACAAGCTGTACTCAAGAATTTTCTCGGGAATTCACCTGATTGGTACAAGCTGGCAATTATCGGGTTTCTCATTATTAACCCACTGGTATTCTTTTTTGTCAGCCCATTTATTGCAGGCTGGATGTTGGTGGTCGAATTTATCTTTACACTGGCTATGGCGCTAAAATGTTACCCACTGCAACCGGGGGGTTTATTGGCCATTCAAGCCGTCGCCATCGGTATGACCAGCCCGCATCAGGTGGCAGAAGAAATTGCTAATAATCTGGAAGTGCTGCTGTTGTTGGTGTTTATGGTGGCAGGTATCTATTTCATGAAGCAGTTATTACTGTTTGTATTTACCAAACTGCTGCTGAACATTCGCTCAAAAATCGTTCTTTCATTAGCCTTCTGTGTCGCCTCTGCCTTCCTTTCGGCATTCCTTGATGCCTTAACTGTAATTGCCGTGGTTATCAGTGTTTCTGTTGGTTTTTATACTATCTATCATCATGTTGCATCAAACCATAGCGATAAAGATATCACCGACGACAGTTGGATCGATAATCAGGAAAATCGTAAAACCTTGGAGCAATTCCGCGCTTTCCTGCGTAGCCTAATGATGCATGCGGGTGTGGGTACTGCGCTGGGTGGCGTAATGACCATGGTTGGCGAGCCGCAGAACCTGATTATCGCTAAGAGTGCCGGTTGGAACTTTACCGACTTCTTTATTCGCATGCTGCCCGTGACGTTACCCGTCTTGTGTTGCGGATTATTGGTTTGTCTGCTGGTAGAACGTTTTAAACTGTTTGGTTATGGTGCACAGCTTCCCGAGCGCGTTCGTCAGGTTTTGACTGACTATGATCAACAAGCCAGTGCGAAACGGAGCAAGCAAGAGAAAGTGAAGCTTCTGATCCAGGCCCTGATCGGTGTTTGGTTGGTGCTCGCATTGGCGCTGCATTTAGCCGAGGTAGGCTTAGTCGGATTATCGGTGATTATTCTCGCTACCTCCCTCTGCGGAATTACCAATGAACATGCACTGGGTAAGGCATTTCAGGAGGCATTGCCTTTTACTGCCCTACTCACGGTGTTTTTTGCCGTGGTTGCCGTCATTATTGAGCAGAGCCTCTTCTCACCGATTATTCAGTTTGTTTTACAATCTTCACCATCAGCACAGTTATCACTGTTTTATCTGTTTAATGGCTTACTCTCTTCGGTATCCGACAATGTCTTTGTCGGCACCGTATACATTAATGAGGCGCGGAAAGCATTTGAATTGGGCATTATCTCGCTGCAACAGTTCGAGTTGTTGGCCGTCGCCATCAATACCGGGACCAACCTGCCCTCTGTTGCCACACCGAATGGTCAGGCCGCTTTTTTGTTCCTGCTAACCTCCGCGCTGGCCCCTTTAATTCGTCTTTCTTATGGGCGCATGGTGTATATGGCACTCCCCTATACTATTGTGATGACCCTCGTCGGCCTGCTCGGCGTGGAGTATTTATTAGTTCCGGTGACGGAGTGGATGATGCAAAGTGGCTGGATAAGTTTGCCTCATCTGGCAGCCGGGGCTAGCATCACACATTGATCGCTTGCATTATAGTATCTGCCAGCCCTACACTTTTGGTCGCCGCGGGGGCTGTTATTAGCTTCGAGGGATTATGGGCTGGCAAAACAAACCAAATATCTCACCCAAAGTAAAATTCAGGCTTGTGATAACTTGTCACGCGCGAGAAAGAGCTGATTTTTGCCTAATTTTACCTTTGGGTGGCTGGCAGCAAAGATGAATTGGTTTACACTGCCGGTACAATTGCTTACTGCATGGAAAATAAAGATATGTTGCAATTCCTTAACCGCTGCTCTAAAGGGCGCGGTGCTTGGCTTTTAATGGCCCTGACTGCACTTGTACTAGAATTGGTTGCGCTCTATTTTCAACACGTGATGTTGTTACAGCCTTGCGTAATGTGTATTTATGAACGGGTCGCATTATTCGGTATTCTGGGGGCATCATTGCTGGGTGCCATTGCGCCTAAATCCCCTTTGCGCTATCTGGCTATTTTTATCTGGATCTACAGCGCCTGGCGCGGCATTCAGCTCGCCTGGGAACATACCATGCTGCAACTCCATCCTTCACCGTTCACCACCTGTGATTTCTTTGTCAGTTTCCCATCATGGTTGCCGCTAGATAAATGGTTCCCAGCTGTCTTCGTTGCCAGCGGTGATTGTGCAGTAAAACAGTGGGAATTCCTGTCGTTGGAAATGCCGCAGTGGTTGGTGGGTATCTTTGCTGCATACTTATTGATTGGCGTATTGGTGCTGATCAGCCAATTCGTTAAACCGAAAAGACGTGACCTGTTTAGTCGATAATTTTCATGCCTGTCGGTATAAATGGATCCCATTTTGCCAGGCCTTGATTGTTCCGGCATTGACGAGTAGTTACAGCGTTGTTTCGCATCCCCAGATAGAAGGTTATTTCAGCGTTGAGAACAGCCTCAACGCTGATTTTCTTCAGTAAGCTAACGAACAGGTTGGGGCCCTCAGGAGTTTTGAGATTTGACCTGTTCGTTAGCCAGGGTCTATAACTGTTTTGCGTCCATAGATTGACCTTCATTTGATGCTGAATTGAACATGTCAAAATCAGTCAATGACACAAATTTAGGTATAGGGTTTTATTTATGGTCCCAGATTTAATTAGTTTTTATCGCACCTGGCAGATATACATACTCTTTAAATGTATTCCATTCTACCGGCTTATTTTCGTTAACCAACTCGGCGCCGATCACTGTCTTTTTGCCTTTATGGTTAATCGTTACGCCATCTTTCCCGAAAATACCTGATGCTTCAGTGACGCCTTGTTTATCGGTACTGGTGCTGCTACCAGAGCCACCAAGCTCAACCATTTCATCTCCAACGAGATCAGTCGACCCCATATAGGATAGGTTGAACTTAAGACTATTTTTATCGATCTGTTCAAACTCTTTGACACTTTGAATGTTCAGATCGCCACCGGCATCAAGCTGCACCATATCGCTTGTTATTCTTGCTCCTTTCAGTTGCATATCTTTTTTGCTTTCCAATACAACACTTTTGCCAGTTATTTGGCTATTTTGGTGTTTAATAATCCATTGCTTATCTTTATCATTGTTAATATTAAAGCTGCCTCCTGTTAGTTTATGTTCTGCGCTACTACCTGTATTTGAGGCCGATGTTTTTGAGCCACTGGCACTGGCTGAAATAAAGAAGTCTATATTGTCTTTCGGGGCTTGGCTTTGTGCAGATTCTAACAATACACCACCATTAACTGCATTCATATTAAGCATCAAGGTATTAAGCTGTAACCCCTGAGCATAAATGGCCTCGTTATCGTCACTCTTCGCTCTCATAGCAACATCTCCGCGGCTGTAAATAGCAGCTCCCTGACTAAATAAAGTCGACTCATTAACCCTCTTTTTCTGAGCTGTGAAGCCGACAGCGCCGCCTGTTGTACTACTATCAGCAGAGCTGGAGCGACTTATGCCAAGCACCGCACTACCACCGGCTTTATCTTCGCGGGTTGCACTGTCAGAAACTGATGCTAACAGGCGGATCTGTCCCCCTGCGTTCAATTCAACATCGTTTACAGACGCATCCTGTTTGCCTAGTTGAGTACCGACCAGGATCAAATCGCCATTGTCCGCGGATAAATTCACATTCCCCCGAGTGTTAATGCTGCCTTTGATAGCATTGTTATAAAAACTCGTTCCTTGCTGTTGGTGACCAGCACCTTCAGCATCCACCCCCGTAGAACCCGCCTTCAAACCGATTTTTAAGCCACCTTTGCCATAGACTTCTGAGATGTTTTTATCGCCACTACTTGTGGCGTGATCGAAGTAAAGTTTATTACCAGCAGTAGCCACCACGTCTCCTGTGCCCCCGTCTATCTGTGTTGCTTGCAAGTAGCCATTATTAGCGGTCTGAATATTAACCCCTGACATAGACTGCAACACACTTGGTAGTGATTCCTGAGTGTAAAAATCGCTGATGCTAACCCCGCCTTCACCCTTTACAGAGATTTTTATATCTTTACCGGTGCTGGTTGCCACTCTCACGCCCCCCTGTGCGCTCTCTTTTTTCTCATCACCTTTGCCACTATTTACGGCTGATTTATTAAAGTAATCTGTAGCCGTAATATTTATTGATTCGCCACTCTTATATTGAGTACCTTCGTCAATGACGGTGTCGCCTGTTACTTTAATCTTCCCCTTTGCATAAATTGAAGTCACAAATGCTACAACACTTTCTGCGGATTTCTTGATTTTATGACCTTTTCCATTGATATCTACGCCTAAATTGGGTGCTTTCAAGTTGGGTAGAACTAGGCCATTTTCATCGACATTATTCTCGATTGCTTTTTTAAACGGTCGGATTATCCCGCTGTAGTCAATATTAAAACCAACACCACCAGAGGCATGTTTTTGTGTCGTACGTCCAATTGAACTATTGTTACTGGCAAGCTGATTTATATTGTTTCCTTTCGCAGAATATTCGCCCCCAGCCACATGTTGACTGCCTTGTTGAGTAATATCTCCCAAAGCATATAAGGATATATTACCCGCACTATTCAAACGAGAAACTATGCCAGTATCCGTAGCAAGATGGCTTTTTTCGTCATCATGGTTAAAACTCACTCCATTTCCGGCTTTATTTACACCACCGGTGTAATAAGCACCACCACTGGAAACCGTTTTTGTTTTATCAGAAATAGCGCTGTTTCTGGCCGCAAACACACCGATATCGTGGAGACTTCTCAGAGATATATCACCTTTGGTAGAGTTTAAGGTTGTACCATATAATTCTAAATTACCATCTCCTGACTCAATAGTGATCCACTCGGCGTTTATTGTGGCCACATTACGTTCTTTTTTTAAACTGACTTCAGTTTCTTTAGCATGCTTAATCATAAAACCAGCATTGTACTGTCCCTTACTTATCTCCTTTGTATAAAAATCAAAACTAAGGCGTGTTTTTTCCTCATCAATTTTCTGTTGTTGCATGGCCGCAGTAATGCTAACGCCAGCCCTGCTTTTAATATTAAAATTATCTTCAATATTAAATAGGCTACCATC
>NZ_JAZGQE010000202.1:0-7753 GCF_048593885.1 Yersinia sp. 1252 StPb PI
CTGATAATTATATGTTAAACAATAAAGGCGCATAATATGCGCCTTTATTTTTGGTGCCGTTCTTGTTTGAGGCAGGCAGGTCTTATTTGGGATGGTAGCAATAATCAGCGGCGCTCAAGGATCTCAAAACAATAGCTGTGCGAGTTCGCTTCATCTGCGTCATGAAACTCACTGAATGTGCTTTCCCACTCATCCGGCTCATAGTCAGGGAAATGAGTGTCCCCCCCTACTTCCGCATCGATATGGGTAAGATACATACGATTCGCGCGAGCTAAGAATTGCTTATAGACCCGCCCCCCCCCCATCACCATAACTTCTTCTACGTCGCCAGCGAAAGAGAGAGCTTCTTCAATTGACGTAGCCCAGGTCACGCGCTCATCAGTACCCGGCTGGCTACTGATAACAATATTCAACCGCCCCGGCAAAGGACGACCGATTGATTCGAAGGTCTTACGACCCATAATTACCGGTTTATTTAACGTGTTACGTTTGAACCACGCTAAATCAGCCGGTAAGTGCCATGGCATGGCGTTTTCCATACCAATAACGCGATCCGCCGCCAACGCAGCGATCAGGCTGATAATCATTTTTAAACCCTGTAGGCTACAAGAGCCAGTACCGAAAAATTGCTCACACTATACGTAAAGCCTAATCAAGCGTCGATAGCGATAAGCAGGCTAATCACACATATAAGATTGCTCTTAGCCTGATACATGAACAGAGCAGAAAAAAAGTCTTATACACCAGGACGTTTGCGATATAACCATAATCCTGGCAAAGATAAACCAATCGACAACGCTCCAACAATAAATGACGCTTTCAAGAAATTGGTCACCATCGTGGACATTAACGCTTCGCTATAACCCAAGTGAGAAATCTCAACGACCGATATCATTGCGGTATAGGCGGAAATACCCGGAAACATAGGAATAACAGCCGCGACAGTGAAAACTTTTGGATGTGCCAGCAACCAACGTGACCAGTTAATCCCGATGACGCCAATCATAATTGAAGCCAATAATGAAGCCAGCTCGATATTCATACCAAAATGGATCATTAACATACGCGAACCGTGCCCGACCGCTCCCAGCAATGCGCAGTAACGCAATGCCCGTACCGGCACATTAAATACCATAGCAAAACCCAGTGCCGGGATAGCCGCCAACACCATGTCTTGTAATAATGCCCAAAGTAAATTCATTACCACCCCCGCAATCCCCATAACGCCATCGCGAATATCACCCCAATGCAGGTTGATAACGTTAATAAACTTGCCATCGCCCAACGGGCCAAACCGGTATTAACGTGGCCCTTAAACATATCGGCTACCGCATTAATCAGCGGGAACCCAGGCACGAGTAGCAGTACGCTGGCCGCCATCGCCACGCTGGATGCTTCCTGGAAAAACGGTAAACGCATCAACAAACCGGATGCGGATGTGGCAACAAAAGCAGTGATACAGAAATTAATCAGCGGATTCATATGATTAATCGTCAGACTCTGGCGAACAAACATCGCCAACCCACTGGCTAAAAAGCTAATGGAAAACGCATCCCAACCACCACCGTTTAATTTACTGAAACAGCCACAAGAGAGCGCCACCATCACAACGACCAGCCAGCGCGGATAACGCAGAGGTTTGATATGCTCGAAGCGTTTTTCTACATCTTTTGCATCCAATAAGCGATGCTCCGCCATAATCACAATATGCTGTACTTCAGTGACTACCTGCATATTGATGCCACGATCGGTATTTTTACGGGTAGATGTCAGGCAGTTACCTTCGCTGATAGTGGTCAACACGATTGCGTTAGCCGAGATAGAACTCTCAACGCTGTCCATCCCCAGAGCCATACCAAGCCGTGCAGATAGCTGCTCAACTAGCATACTTTCAGCCCCATGCTGCAACAGCATTAGGGCGCATTTGATGCACAATCGCGTAATCTCTCGCTGCTGTTGATGCGAAACATCACTGTTTATTACATTTTCCAGGCTCATATTCGTGCATCGCTATCCGTCAAAAAGTAAAAGACATCTGTTGCAATCCCATCACTACTGATAACCAAACCACCACAGATAACAAATAAGAATAATGCAGAGGGAGCCAAGTGGCGTTATGATCGCCAGATAGCACCACTATCACTCGGTAATCCTTATGCTTGAAACCTCTATATTTGTTGCCACCCTTGCTACCTTGGGCATGCTCTCCCCCGGGCCAGATTTCTTTCTGGTAATCAAAAATGCTGCCCGCTATCGCCGCCCCGCAGCCATGATGACAGCCCTTGGCGTAATTTTGGGTGTTGCGACACATATGTCTTATTGCGTGGCTGGCCTGGCAGTTGTTATCACTACCACACCATGGCTATTCAACCTGCTGAAATATGCCGGAGCCGGTTATTTGATCTGGATTGGTATCCAGGCACTGCTATCACGAGGAGATAGTAAGCTTAGTATCGATAACACTGCACAATATCCCGTCACGCTGAAAGCCGCATTCTTGCAGGGATATCTTTGCAATTTATTGAATCCCAAAGCGACTCTTTTCTTTCTCGCCGTTTTCACACAAATATTACAGATAGACTCCGGCGTGGGTGAGAAACTGTGGTACGCCTCAATCATCTGGCTACTGGCCGTTATCTGGTGGCCTCTATTGGTAATTCTGATTCAAAGTGCGCCGGTACGTCGCGGTTTGGCGAAAGTGCAAAAAGTTGTCGATAAATTACTGGGCGGCCTGTTAATCGGCCTGGGTATCAAAGTTGCATTAAGCTAGCTGCGCCGATTGTTAACGCCTGGCTATAAGCTACTATCCACAACCCGCACGAACATTGATCTTCACCAATGTTGTTTATGAACAATACTATCGTTTATGAATAATACTTCTGCGCATAAAAAATACTGTTTATGCGGGTAAAAAGCGCGATTTTATAAATAGTAAGCATAAAAAAGGGCGATGTTTCCATCGCCCCCCTTTCTTAGCGCCCAAATTAAGCTTTCATATTCTTAATCTTGGCATGCATTTCTTGTACTGAAATCACTTGCTCGGTAGGGTCCGCATTCAAAGCCATTGCGGTTGCGAAGCCACCATTCAAGGTGGTGTCGTAATGCACTTTATATTGCAAAGCACTACGGCGAATCAGTTTAGAATCTTCAATCGCCTGACGCCCTGCCGTTGTATTCACAATATAAGTATATTCGCCATTCTTGATACGGTCCTGAATGTGTGGACGACCTTCATGTACCTTGTTGACTAAGCGAGGATTTATCCCTGCCTCGCCTAGAACCACCGCAGTACCGTGGGTTGCATCCAATTCAAAGCCCTGTTTGAGCAACTTGGCAGCCAAGTCAACCACCCGGTGTTTATCTCCCTCACGAACCGATAACAGTGCGCGGCCACTCTTTTTCATGCCCGATTGACTGCCCAGCATCGCTTTAGAGAAAGCTTCAGCGAAGGTCCGGCCCACCCCCATCACTTCACCGGTAGAACGCATTTCTGGCCCTAAAATCGGATCCACACCTGGGAACTTGTTAAACGGCAATACCACTTCTTTTACCGAGTAATAAGGCGGAATAATTTCTTCCAGAATACCCTGCTCTGCCAATGACTGCCCCACCATCACGCGTGCGGCGATTTTTGCCAGTGGCATACCGGTGGCTTTAGACACAAATGGTACGGTACGGGCTGCTCGAGGGTTAACTTCAATCAGATAAACTTCGTTATTCTTTACGGCAAACTGCACATTCATTAAACCGCGCACGCAGAGTTCAAACGCCAGTTTTTCAACTTGTTGGCGCATCACATCCTGAATTTCTTTACTCAGGGTGTAAGCGGGCAATGAACAGGCTGAGTCACCGGAGTGCACCCCTGCTTGCTCAATGTGCTCCATAATGCCACCGATCAACACGCGCTCACCGTCGCAAATGGCATCAACATCCACTTCAACAGCGTCATCGAGGAAACGATCCAACAGCACTGGTGCATCGTTGGAGACACTCACTGCATTTTGGAAGTAGCGGCGCAAGTCAACTTCGTCATAAACGATTTCCATCGCGCGACCACCCAAGACATACGATGGGCGGACCACTAGTGGATAACCCAGACCCGTGGCTTTCTCTACGGCTTGTTCGATAGTAGCAACCGTCGCGTTCGCGGGCTGTTTCAAGCCCAGACGATTTACCGCCTGTTGGAAACGCTCACGATCTTCTGCACGGTCGATAGCATCTGGGCTGGTACCGATAACAGGAACACCGGCGGCTTCCAGTTCACGTGCTAATTTCAATGGAGTCTGACCACCGTACTGCACGATAACGCCTTGCGGCTTCTCAATACGCACGATTTCCAGCACATCTTCCAGGGTGACAGATTCGAAATAGAGGCGATCAGAGGTATCGTAGTCGGTCGAAACCGTTTCAGGGTTACAGTTCACCATGATGGTTTCGTAACCGTCTTCACGCAGCGCCAGTGACGCATGTACACAACAGTAGTCGAATTCAATACCCTGACCGATACGGTTCGGGCCGCCGCCCAGTACCATCACTTTCGGACGATCACTGGTTGGGTTGGATTCACACTCTTCCTCGTAGGTTGAGTACATGTAAGCGGTATCGGTAGAGAATTCAGCCGCACAGGTATCTACACGCTTGTAAACCGGATGCAAACCCTGCTTGTAACGCAGCTTACGCACTTCACTTTCCGCCGCGCCGACCAATTTTGCCAAACGGGCATCGGCAAAGCCTTTGCGCTTCAACTGGCGCATAAAATCAGCATTCAGGCCATTGATACCGCACTCTGCCACGCTCTCTTCCAGACGAACCAATTCTTCAATCTGCACCAGGAACCAGCGGTCAACGTTAGTCAGATTGAAAACACCATCAACCGACATGCCTGCACGGAAAGCATCGGCGATATACCAGATACGATCAGAACCGGCTTCTTTCAACTCACGGCGAATTTTAGTCAGTGCTTCTGGGTCATCCAAACTCACTTTCGGGTCAAAACCGGTCGCGCCAACTTCCAGACCGCGCAAGGCTTTTTGCAGCGATTCCTGCAAGGTGCGGCCAATCGCCATCACTTCGCCGACCGATTTCATCTGTGTGGTCAGACGGTCATTCGCACCGGCAAATTTTTCGAAGTTAAAACGTGGAATTTTGGTCACAACATAGTCGATAGATGGCTCAAAGGAGGCCGGCGTGCGGCCACCAGTGATATCATTCATCAACTCATCCAGCGTGTAACCTACTGCCAACTTGGCGGCAATTTTAGCAATCGGGAAGCCGGTTGCTTTAGAGGCCAGAGCGGAAGAACGGGATACCCGCGGGTTCATTTCGATAACAATCAAACGGCCATTTTTCGGGTTAACCGAGAACTGCACGTTGGAGCCACCGGTTTCTACGCCGATTTCACGCAGCACTGCCATCGAGGCATTACGCATGATTTGGTATTCTTTATCAGTCAGAGTCTGAGCTGGAGCAACGGTTATCGAGTCACCAGTGTGGATACCCATCGCATCGAAGTTTTCGATGGAGCAGACGATGATGCAGTTGTCGTTTTTGTCGCGCACAACTTCCATCTCATACTCTTTCCAACCAATCAGTGACTCATCGATCAACAGCTCTTTGGTTGGCGATAAATCCAGCCCACGTTCACAAATCTCTTCAAACTCTTCACGGTTATACGCGATACCGCCGCCGGTGCCACCCATAGTAAAGGAAGGGCGGATAATACAAGGGAAGCCCACATCAGCCGCTACGGCCAGTGCTTCTTCCATATTGTGCGCGATACCTGAACGTGCAGTGTCCAAACCAATTTTCTTCATCGCGATATCAAAGCGACGGCGGTCTTCTGCTTTATCGATAGCATCGGCAGTGGCACCAATCATGGTGACACCGAACTCAGCCAGAACGCCCTTGCGTTCCAGCTCCAGCGCACAGTTCAGTGCGGTTTGGCCACCCATAGTGGGCAAAACGGCATCTGGACGCTCTTTTTCAATAATTTTGCGTACCACTTCCCAGTGGATTGGCTCGATATAAGTGGCATCGGCCATTTCCGGGTCAGTCATGATGGTTGCCGGGTTGGAGTTCACCAGAATGACACGGTAACCTTCTTCACGCAGTGCCTTACAAGCCTGGGCACCGGAGTAGTCAAACTCACAGGCCTGGCCGATAACGATTGGGCCAGCGCCCAGAATCAGGATGCTTTTTATATCTGTACGTTTTGGCATGGTTTGACGCTCCTGATTATTTATTGGTATGGCTACTGTTACGGCTTGCAGTTGTTGCGCGGTAAGCTTCAATCAGTTCGATAAAGTGATTGAACAATGGCGCTGCATCATGCGGGCCTGGGCTGGCCTCTGGGTGCCCCTGGAAGCTAAATGCGGCTTTATCAGTACGGTGAATCCCTTGCAGAGAACCATCGAATAAAGAAACATGCGTAGTTCGCAGGTTGGATGGCAATGTGGTTTCATCTACCGCAAAACCGTGGTTCTGTGCGGTGATCATCACGCAATCGGCATCTAAATCTTTCACCGGATGGTTGCCACCGTGGTGACCAAACTTCATTTTTACCGTTTTTGCACCACTGGCCAGCGCCAGTAATTGGTGGCCTAAACAGATGCCGAACACCGGAATGTCGGTTTCCAGAAAACGCTTAATGGCCGCGATAGCATAATCACATGGTTCTGGGTCACCTGGGCCGTTGGATAAGAAAATGCCATCTGGGTTCAGCTTCAGCACCTCTTCTGCCGGTGTCTGTGCCGGAACTACCGTCAGGCGACAGCCTCTATCCACCAGCATGCGCAGAATATTGCGCTTCACGCCGTAGTCGTATGCCACCACATGGAATGGCAAATCTTCTGGTGGCGTTGCCGCAGGTAAGTCACCTTCCAGAGTCCAGCTACCTTGCAACCAGTCATAACGCTCTTTCGTGCTCACTTCTTTTGCCAGATCCATCCCCTTCAGGCCCGGGAATGCTTTCGCCTTTTCTAGTGCTAAAGTGGCATCAGACAAATCACCCACAATAATGCAGCCGTTTTGTGCCCCTTTCTCACGCAGCAAACGTGTCAGCTTACGCGTATCGATATCAGCAATCGCAACAATGTTGTGGCGCTTGAGATACTCAGCTAAGCCTTCTTCATTACGGTAGTTGCTGGCAATCAAAGGCAGGTCGCGAATAACAAGACCTTGGGCGTGTACTGCGGAGGATTCTTCGTCGGAAGCATTAGTGCCGACATTGCCGATATGAGGATAAGTAAGAGTAACGATCTGGCGGGAGTAGGAAGGATCAGTGAGGATTTCTTGATAACCGGTCATCGACGTATTGAAGACCACTTCCCCCACTGCCGTACCCTCTGCCCCGATGGCCCGACCGTGAAATTGGGTTCCGTCTTCGAGAACCAATAGCGCTGACTTAATCAAAACATCCTCCAAGGAATAAACAGTCACATTATTTGCATATTAATTCATATCTAGCGATCTAAATCAATGCAAAAACCGCCCTCAAAGCTAATTTTTGGCAAATTGGGCGCATTTTAATGATGAGTGACGCTCTTGTCTAGCCAAAGTGCCATTTTTTCTCTGTTTTTTACCGTTCTCATTAAAATGAGTGGATTATAGCGGTAAAAACACATGCTAACTTAACATAGTAAACGGTTGCGAGGTGTAGTGACTGAGAAATATCGCTCTGGGGCAGTAAAAATCACTACCAATATCTAAAGAAGGGATTTAAAGACGAAAAAAACAGTAAAAACACAACAAAAAA
>NZ_JAZGQE010000203.1:0-7703 GCF_048593885.1 Yersinia sp. 1252 StPb PI
CTTTTGCAGACGACTGTATCGCAGGATTCCCTTAGTGAAAATATTTAGTCGCTAAATTTTACCTTTTTAAAGGATTTTATCCTAAGATTAATCTTAATTTCATTAAAACTAACCGCTATAACACATTTTCACCTCTATTAATCGCTGGAATAACAATATTCTATAATAATTCGACAACAGTATTTTCTTTCAACTATCCTATGTAACATGCTGTAATACATTCTAAGGACTTCATTTCATCATAATTCCATAATGAAAAATGGATGTTCGTGAAGTAGCTTTCCTTGATCATCAAACAAGTTGCTGGCTTAAGGGTTATATAATGTATAACGCATTTACAACACTACTGCGCCCGTTGCACCGGCACAGAATAACTTTATTAGCGCTATTAATTTCCGGCCTTTCAGTTAATCCAGTTTTGGCAGATACACAGTATGATTCGTTAATCATCCAAGCCAGATCAGGAGATACCGCGCCGGTCCTTGACTACTTACAAAAAGAATCCAAATCTGGCCCTCTCAATAGTGGGCAGGTAGACGACTGGCTACAAATAGCCGGTTGGGCAGGGCGTGATCAAGAGGTTATTGACGTTTACGAAAGATACCACTCTTCAATGAATCTCTCTTCGCGGGGCTTAGCGTCCGCAGCGCGTGCATATCGCAATGAAAAACGTTGGGATCAGGCGTTGGCATTGTGGCAAAGCAGTTTAAAGAAAGACCCAACCAACCCAGATCTTATCACTGGCATGATAATGACTCAGGCGGATTCCGGGCGCGGTGGTGAAGCTTTACAGCAGGCGAAAGACCTGGCTGCACGTGACCCTTCTGCAAAAAACTATATGACCCTCTCTTATCTTAATCGGGCAACCAACCGCAATTACGATGCTTTGCAGGCCTCGAGTGAGGCGGTACGACTGGCACCGGAATCTGAGGAAGTATTAAAAAATCACCTCGAGATTCTGCAAAGAAACCGTATTGCCGATCCTGCGTTGCAGCTTGCCAAAGAGAATCCAAAATTAGTGACCGCAGAGCAATATCGGCAACTTGAGCGAGATGCTGCAGCGGAACAAGTCCGTATGGCGGTACTACCAACACGCAGCGAGACGGAGCGATTTTATATTGCTGATCAAGCGTTGGCTGATTATCAGGATTTGTTAGCCCGCTGGAGCAAAGATCCCGAAGCGCAGGCCGATTATCAACGTGCTCGTATCGATAGATTAGGCGCGTTATTGGTTCGCCGTAATACCGAACAACTCATTAAAGAATATGAAAGCATGGAAGCCGAAGGCTACAAAATGCCGGATTATGCACGTCGCTGGGCGGCATCTGCTTATATCGATCGCCGGATGCCAGAAAAAGCAGCACCGATCTTGACCAGTTTGTATTACGCCGATGGCAAAACATTCCGCAATAGCGATGATTTGCTTGATGCAGATGATCTCTATTATTCGTTGAATGAAAGTGAACAATTGGATAAGGCACATCAATTCGCTAAAAACTATAGCGAACAAACGCCGTATCAGGTTGGCGTTTATGGTCTGCCAGGTAAAGAGCCGAATGATGACTGGATGGAAGGGCAGACTCTGCTGGTTCAATCCCTGGTAGCACTCAATGATCTGCCTGCGGCGCAGAAAAAACTGGAAACGCTATCCAGTACTGCTCCTGCTAACCAGAATTTACGTATTGCTCTGGCCGGTATCTATTTGGCAAAAGATTTACCACGTAAATCTGAACAAGAATTGAAAGCAGTAGAGTCATTGGCACCACGCAGTCTTATTCTGGAACGTGCACAAGCTGAAACTGCGATGGATTTGCAGGAATGGCATCAGATGGAGTTACTCACTGATGATGTGATTACCCGTTCTCCTGAAGATGTTCCCTCGCAGGAGCTCGATCGTCAGCGCAAAGTGCATAACATGTATGAATTGCGTGTAACCGGGAATCGAACTATTTCTTCCAACAGCCCAATCAGTGGTAACAAGGATTTTGGCGTTGAAACGTTGCTGTATAGCCCCCCGATAGCTGAAAACTGGCGGGTATTCGGTGGTGGCAGCTACGACAATGCGCAATTTGAAGAAGGAAAAGGCATTAATCGTGCTACGCGGTTAGGGGGCGAGTGGACATCCCGTGACCATTGGGTTGAGGCTGAAGTGAATAATCAGAATTACGGTTTTGGTAACAAAACCGGTGCTCGGTTATCGACTTGGTACGATTTTAATGATCACTGGCGAGTTGGTGGGCAGGTTGAGAGACTGGCCAAAGATACCCCATTGCGCGCATTAAAAAATAATATATCCGCTAACAGTGCGTCAGCGTATGTGTTCTGGAAAGCCGATGATCGGCGTGACGCTGAAATTAGCGTGACACCGTCACGTTTCTCTGACGGCAACAACCGTTGGGAATATGAGTTCAACGGACGCCAACGTGTCTGGACGGGCCCTTACCTGACGGCAGATCTTAGCTTAGGGTTAGCGTCGAGCCATAACACCAAAGAAGACGTGATTTACTATAACCCGAAAAGTGATTTCACTTACGTCCCTGCCATTACCCTAAACCACATTATGTATCGCCACTATAAAACCGTCTGGAGCCAACAAATTCAGCTCGGTGTTGGCGGTTATTGGGAGAAAAACTTCGGTAATGGTCTGGTAACCACGGCAGGTTATGGGCAACGCATTCAATGGAATGATGTCGTGGATACTGGGATAGCAGTGACCTACGATAAGCGCCCCTATGATGGTGTCCGTGAGCACGATCTCTCGCTCGCTTTCGATTTGAATTACCGTTTCTAAGGGATCAGCGCCATGGCGAAGATACTATTTTTTATACGAATACTTGTAGTAGGAATGATAACGGTGCTGGCCTCGGTGTGTTATGCAGAGAAACCGGTATTCGTTCCACCCGCTGAGCGGGCATTGCCGCTAAGTGAAAGGCCGTGGCAAAAAAATACCTTTGTGGTTATTGCTTATCACGACGTTGAAGATGAATCCGCAGACCAACGCTATCTGTCAGTAAGAAGCAGCGCATTAAGTGAACAATTGGCCTGGCTAAAGGACAATCGTTACAACGTGGTGTCTGTTGATCAGATTTTAGCGGCCCGTAATGGTGGCGCACCGCTGCCTAATAAAGCCATTTTACTGACCTTTGACGATGGGTACAGTAGTTTTTATAACCGTGTTTACCCATTGTTAGAAGCCAATAAATTGAGTGCAGTACTGGCTCCAGTGGGGACTTGGATCGATACGCCACCGAATAAGAAGGTGGATTTCGGTGGTTTAAGTACTGATCGCGATCGTTTTCTTACCTGGAAACAGATCAGTGAAATGGCTAAATCAAAACTGATTGAAATAGGTGCACATACTTACGCTTCCCATTACGGCGTGATAGCAAACCCGCAAGGGAATACCGAACCGGCAGCAGCCAACTTGATTTATGACCCTAAAACGAAAAAATATGAAACTGAAGCGGCTTTCAAGCAGCGGATGGAAAAAGACGTTACCTTGATAACTCAGCGTCTTATTCAGGCAACGGGCAAGCAACCGAGAGTCTGGGTTTGGCCATACGGTGCAGCCAATGGAACCGTGTTAAATATCTTACGCCAACACGGTTACCAGATGGCTATGACACTGGAACCCGGTATTGGTAACGTCAATGATCTGATGAATATACCGCGTATCTTGATCAGTAATAATCCGTCGTTGAAAGACTTTGCCCAGTTGGTTACCTCTGTGCAGGAAAAAGACATCATGCGGGTGGCGCATGTTGACCTGGATTATCTCTACGATCCAGACCCGGTACAGGAAAAGGAAAATCTCGACAAACTGGTACAACGGATTTCTGATTTACGCGTTACCACGGTGTTCCTGCAAGCATTTTCTGATCCGAAAGGGGATGGCAATATTCGTCAGGTATACTTCCCTAACCGTTGGATACCGATGCGCCAGGACCTGTTTAACCGCGTTGCCTGGCAACTAGCATCACGCCCTGATGTGGATGTTTATGCCTGGATGCCGGTGTTGGCATTTGAGATGGACCCGTCGTTACCGCGGATTAAGCGTATTGACCCAAAAACAGGTAAAACCAGTATCGATCCGGATCAATATCGTCGCCTTTCGCCATTTAACCCGGAAGTCAGACAGCGCATCATTGATATTTATCGCGATATGGCCTATAGCGCACCGATTGACGGGATTCTCTATCATGACGACGCGGTAATGTCTGATTTTGAAGATGCATCGCCGGATGCTATCCGTGCGTATGAGAAAGCCGGTTTCCCAGGTTCGATTGCTACCATACGTCAAGACCCGGAAACCATGGCCCGCTGGACGCGATATAAGAGTAAATATCTGGTTGATTTTACTAATGAGTTAACACGCCAGGTGCGTGATATCCGTGGTCCACAAGTAAAATCCGCCCGTAATATATTTGCTATGCCGATCTTAGAACCGGAAAGTGAAGCATGGTTTGCACAGAATCTTGATGATTTCCTGGCTAACTATGATTGGGTTGCCCCGATGGCAATGCCGCTAATGGAGAAGGTGCCGTTATCAGAGTCTAATGAGTGGCTATCGCAATTAGTTAATAAAGTTGCACAGCGCCCTGGGGCCCTGAATAAAACCGTATTTGAACTGCAATCGAAGGACTGGACCAAGCCTGAGGGCAGCAATGCCATCAGCGGCCCGATACTGGCGGGATGGATGCGCCAGTTGCAGTTAAATGGCGCGCAAAATTTTGGTTACTATCCGGATAACTTTATCACTGGCGAACCACCGCTAAAAGATGTCCGCCCTGTGCTATCTTCTGCCTGGTACCCTTTATATGATCGATAGAATTATTGCGTTACTCATCCTATGCCTGGTACTGAGTATACCTGCGGGTATGATCCTGCTCTTTACCGGTGATGTGTTGCTGAATTTTGTTTTCTTCTATCCGCTCTTTATGTCCGGTATTTGGATAACCGGTGGTGTCTATTTTTGGCTACGCCGAGAAAGACACTGGCCGTGGGGCGATGATGTGCCCGCACCGGAGCTAAAAGGTAATCCGTTAGTGTCTATTTTAATCCCTTGTTTTAATGAGGGAGAGAATGCGCGGGAAACCATTCACGCGGCATTGGCACAGACTTACACCAATATTGAAGTGATCGCCATTAACGATGGCTCCAGTGATGATACTGCACAAGTGCTGGATGGCCTGTTGGCTGAGGACTCGCGATTACGTGTTATTCATCTGGCTCATAATCAGGGTAAAGCTATTGCTCTGCGTATGGGAGCAGCAGCGGCACGTAGTGAATATCTGGTATGTATCGATGGTGATGCCTTACTGGACAGCAAAGCGGTGCCTTATTTGGTCGCGCCGCTGATTGCGAATCCACGCACGGGTGCGGTTACCGGTAACCCGCGAATCCGTACGCGCTCAACGTTGGTTGGCCGTGTGCAGGTTGGTGAGTTCTCTTCTATCATCGGTCTGATTAAACGGACACAACGTGTCTATGGTCAAGTTTTCACCGTCTCTGGTGTGGTTGCTGCGTTCCGTCGCCGAGCACTGGCGGATGTGGGCTACTGGAGCCCGGACATGATCACGGAAGACATCGATATCAGTTGGAAATTACAAATCAGGCACTGGTCAGTATTCTTTGAGCCTCGCGGTTTGTGCTGGATTTTGATGCCGGAAACCTTACGTGGTCTGTGGAAGCAACGTTTGCGTTGGGCGCAGGGCGGGGCTGAAGTTTTCCTGAAAAATATGTTTAAGCTGTGGCGCTGGCGTAATCGCCGCATGTGGTTACTGTTTCTTGAATATTCACTGTCGATAACCTGGGCGTTCACTTACCTGTTCAGTATTATCCTGTTCCTACTGGGATTGGTTATTACTTTACCGCCAGGTATCCATGTACAAACAGTCTTCCCACCGGCCTTTACCGGGATGGTACTGGCGTTGACTTGCTTGATGCAGTTTGCGATAAGCTTGGTCATTGAACGGCGCTATGAGCCTAAACTGGGTAGTTCACTGTTTTGGATTATCTGGTATCCCATGGTCTACTGGATGCTGAGCTTGTTCACCACAGTGGTTTCGTTCCCCAAAGTCATGCTCAATACCAAGCGTAAACGTGCGCGTTGGGTTAGCCCTGACCGTGGGATCGGGAGGGTTAAACCATGAGTGCACCTCTTATTCACACTGAACAGCGGCTGATACCCCGCTGGATCGACATTATTATCACGGCATTGGCCTGGATAGGTTTTATCTTTCTGTTCGTGAAAGGTTTTCTCGACATGATTGGCAGAGCGCCGAATATGGGGCCGATTCCGTTCAGAATGTATATTATTAGTGGCCTGACAACCTTGGCATTGTATGCGGCGATTGCGGCATTCAATGCCGTGGTAATCATCATCTGGGCTAAATACAATCAGGTGCGTTTTCAGGTAGAACGTCGTGGGCATCGACCCCATCTGAATGATGATGAGTTGGCTAGCAGTATGGAGCTTTCAGCGGAGATGGTGGCTCAGCTTCAAGCGGGTTCCTGCCTCACGTTATATAATGATGAACATGGGCAATTGCTGGACGTCAAAGAAGGGCTACAGCTTCCCACCGTTGCACCGGTAGTTAATTTACGCCGGGGGTGATGGGCCATCATCTCTGAATACCTGATAGTAAGTCATTCTGTACTTATATCGGGTATTCAGACCCTGCCTGCTATTATTTCAGCTATTCCCCGCCCAAAAACGTCACTTTGTTTTGCCATTCTTGCCTTATATATTGCTATGATTTGGCAGGGATTACCGCGTGTGAAATCATTGAGTATCGTAATAATTGATATTCCTCTGCCAGTTGTATTTAAAAGGAGCATACAGTGAAGCAAAACCATTTTGGGCAAACTATCGGCACTGAATTACCGCATTGGCAATCAGCGCAGCAACCTCAGCGTGAGATTTTACCCGGCCATTTTTGCTATCTCGCGCCAGTGAATGCAGACAAGCATGAAACGTCGTTATATCAGGCGTATCACATGGCGAAAGAGGCAGATGACTGGACTTATTTTTATTGTGAACGACCTGAAAATGAAGCTGATTTTCATCACTATCTGCAAACCCTGATCAATGCACCGGGGGCTGTCCACTATACGGTTATTGATGCACAAACGGGCCTTGCATTGGGGACGGTTGGTTTACAGCGAATTGATGAGAATAATGGTGTTATCGAGATAGGTTCAGTGAATTGGTCGCCACGTTTAAAACGTAACTCAGCAGGGACGGAGGCAATATATTTACTATTACATTATGTCTTCGATAAATTAGGCTATCGGCGCTGTGAGTGGAAATGCGATTCATTGAATGAACCCTCAAACTCTGCTGCGTCTCGTTTTGGTTTTCAGTATGAAGGCCAATTTCGTCAGGCGATTGTGACTAAAGGGCGCAATAGAGACACCAATTGGTATTCCATAACTGATCGTGAATGGCCATTAATTAAGCAGGCATTTAATGATTGGCTGGCTCTGGAGAACTTTGATAGTGAAGGCCGACAAATAGCACGTTTACAGGATTTAAGAATCAGCCGTTAGACAGGATCTGGTTAATTACATTTGAGTTTATTCTATTGTATTAATGATGTTTTTTTATTTTCGTCTTTACTTATAACCCAAATAAAAAGGGTAAAGGCGAAATTACGAAGCTCGTTTGATGCACGGAGTAAAACAGGGCTTAATAGTATAGC
>NZ_JAZGQE010000204.1:0-7691 GCF_048593885.1 Yersinia sp. 1252 StPb PI
TTTTATAGGATGATATATCAGTATTTACTAATGCATTGGCTTACAGATAGTCACCGTTTAGCGAAAATAATCCAATAAATTAATTAACCTTGTTCTAGAGTATTACAATGCCATTTGTCACTCACGGCGTTGCTTTACTGTCATAAATACGCCTCCACACCCAGCTTAGCATCTTGGCGGTATCACCCGACTCAGGCAATTGGGTAATTTCTGCTGCTGCTGCCCAGTGGCCACCTTCATCTATGCCAGCAATGTCATAGCGGAAAAAATAATCGGGCTCTAACCCCATTCGCAGATCTGCAAGGGTTAGCCGAAGCTCGCCATCCTCACGTCGCTGAGCGTGAGCGGCGATAAACCCATGTGTGAACCACAATAGACGTTTCAACTGCGGTACGGATGTCAACTGCGCCAACGCCTGGTTGTCGCTTTCGTGAAAAGTAAATTGCATCGCTCCCCGATCCGCGACAAGGGACCGGTCACCGAGCCAGTAGCCATCCGGTACCATCACAATCACCCGCCAAACCAGCGTGTTGAACGGAAGCGGTGTAGAAAAACGCGGGGCATTCTGCAAGTTCAGAACAGCCAGGCTTGGCGAGGCTACCCGGTCAACCAGAGATTTGGCGGCAACACTCCAAGCCAGGTAGGCCGAGCTCACGAGCAAGCCTGCTACCAACCAATTGCGTGCCGCCCTGTCTCGGCCTGAGCCACTCGTTTGCTGCTCAGTTTTATGTGGTGAAAGCTGCCAGGCAGCCATAACCCCTATCAGCAACGGCACTGTATACAACGGATCAATGACGAAGATTGTCGCCCACATGACGGGTGGGGTCTTCATGGGCCATAACACCTGCGTACCGTAGACGGTAAAGGCATCCAGCAACGGATGTGTTATCAGGGCCAGCCAGATCGCCAACAGCCACCGCAACGGGGCACCTCGAACCAGCGAACTGCGAGACTTGAGTAAGAGCCAAAGCAGCAATCCCAACAACGTTAGCATCAAGAGTGAATGCGATGGACCACGGTGCCAGGTCACTTCTGTAACCACATCACTGCTGAACACTTTGAACCAGAGCACGTCCAGATCGGGCAAAGTACCAAGTACTCCACCCGCCAGTATTGCCTGGCGTCGATGATGCGGGGGGACGACAAGTGCGGCGACACTGCTGCCAAGAACAATCTGAGTTAATGAGTCCATGGCAAACTCCAACGGCTTGGTTTACTGATCTGTTGGGCATCTTGTGCCTTTATCCATCGGTCATGCAGCCATTGTTCCGTTTTGCGGCGAGCGAGCAGGGTTGCCCATTCCAGATCGCGCTCGAACAGCATCGGTTTCTCATCGCTACCGATGATGACCCAGAACCAACGCCCATCAGCCAGATTGCGTGCCTTGAATTTTAAACCGGTGAGTTGAACGGTCTCGTTACGGCCTGCGTGTGATAAGCGAATAGGTTCATCATGGAGAGTAACAGACGCTCTCCCCAGGCTGGTCAGCAAGTCGGGCGCAGCCTTACGCAAGAACTCTGCCGCAATCTGCTCAGCGCGCTCACCAGGCGGTAACGGTTTTCCCACCAGGTCGAGCGAGATGTTGGCAAAACCCTTGAGTGTGCCATCGGCGGCGATCACCGTACTAAAGTGTTCTCCCTCCAGGAAGGCATTGCGCTCATCGCGCCTCTCGTAACGGCTGAGTGCGGCGGGCTGACCATCCAGAGTGACCGGACGCTGACTGGTTTGATGATGAGTATCTGGGATGCTGATCGGGTTATCTCCAACCGCACCGGAGGCTGTTTGCAACGCGAAAGCAGACAGAGCAGTGGTAAGCCCTAGACTGATGCGGAACACCAGGATCCAACGGCAGGAAGTCAGGACTGAAGAGAGCGAAAAACAGATAGAATTCATGATTTCCTCGTGGATGAAGCAAGCGATGCACTGCCCGCAACGCAGACAGTGGCCAGTAAAAGTGCCACCGCAAGCCCCACCAATAGCGGGACGAAGCCGGGCACCCAGGACAGGATAAATGGACCGATGCTGGCACCGATAAACAGGACAAAACCATTGAGGGCCATGCCCGCGGCGCGGTTAGGTACCGCCAGATCACCAAACTGGGTGATCATTGCCGGGATAGCGAGAGCGACGCCGACCACGAAGACCAGACTCCCAATGGCAATACCAGTCAGCGATTGCGCTAACACAGCCTCTAGGGCCAAGCCCACGGCCGCAACCAGATAACCTGCTCCCGCAACGCCCGGCATCCCGATCCGAGCAGCAAGCGGCCCGACCAGCAACGCCATGAACATCCCTGGCAATCCAACCAGGCGCAGTGCAATGACTGTGGCAGGAGAAAGGTTCAAGCCCGCCAGATGCGGCCCCAACGCCGTATACATCGCAACGAAAGACAGGAGAAGTGTGATGTGTGCAAATGACAGCAGCAGAATGGCAGGCCGCACGGCAATCTTGCCCAATGCCACGAAACGATGGCCCAGATGACCCTCAACGATAGTGCGTGCCGGTTCCTTTATCATCAACGCAATTAATGGAAGCATGACCACAAGACCGCCTCCTGTGATCAGAAATACCCAGAACCAATCCCATCGTAACGCCACCCAGGCCGCGAACACTTGCCCAAGGATACCCGCCACGAGGAAAGACGTAGACATGGCCCCGATGGCGGTTGCTCGGTGACGTGTCGGCACCGCTTCCGCAAGATAGGCCAGTGCTACGGGGGCAAAACTGGACGCAGCCAGCCCCTGTAACATCCGAAGTCCCGCCAACCATGGCAGCGAAGGCACGAAGGCGCAGGCAAGTGTGGCAATCGACAGGGCGCTCAGCCCCATCAGCATCACTGGCCGACGACCATACTGATCCGATAACGGCCCCCAGAGCAGGAACCCGCCAGCATAGGCCAGGCTGAAACAAGTGGCCAGCGCGAACGAGACGGCCCCCGGTGTTGCCGGACTGAAAGAGTGACCGACGTACGTCAGCAAAGGGATTGCCAGGTAAAGCTGGGTCAGCACCAACAGGGCGACCGCGACCAGTAGCGTGACACCCGGCCCACTCGCGTAATGAGCTGGCCCGAGGTGAGGGGGCTTGCTGAAGGTCTCATCAGCCAAGCCTGAGACTTGCGTATTTTCAGCCATGGAACCCTGCTTCCGATATCGGTACAGCACCCCCAACGATGACGGAATGTACCTGACGTGCAGTATGCAGTTCCCAGAATTGGTCAGCGATGTCCATTGGTGCGACGGTATCACTTTTACCCACACCGCCCGGTGTTCCCTCAACGAAGCCGTTGACGATCACCTCACCGACATGAATGTCATGTGACGCGAGGGTATGCGCCAGAATATGGGTCGTTTTACGTTGAGCTGCAACGCTGATGGCAATCGCAGCATAATCGATGGCGAACGCATTGATTTGTGGGTCATCGAGCGCCATGACGCCGCTGGTAACCAGTACGGTACCTTTTGATGCCGCAAGGTCGTTCATGCTCTCTTGTACGGCAGTGATGTAGCCAACAACGCGGAGATCGAAACTCTTGCTCAGATCTGCGGGCTGAGTGGACAGCAGGTCACCTTCGATATCGAGAAAAACGTTCCAGTGCAGGATACCTATAGGCCCCATTATCTCATGTACGTCCGTGACGGCATGTCGAATCGCTTTACTATCGCTCAGATCGGCTGGGAAAGCGCGAGCCTGGATGCCTTCGGCGGTCAATTCCGTTACCGCATCAGCGAGACGCTGAGCATTGCGCGCAATCAAGGCTACGGGATGACCCGCCTTACCAAAACGGTGAGCGACTGCATGGGAAATACCCGGGCCATATCCACAGATGAGGATGGTGTTTTTCATAGTTCAGACTCCGATTATAAAGTAAAATTACAACTCCAACGTTTTAGTTGGAAATAACTATAGTATGATTACGTGATAGCAACAACCCATAAATGAGAGAGAAGAAAAATGGCTTGGGATACTGAAGGGACGAAACGCAAAATTCTGGACGCGGCGATGACCGAATTCGCCCGACTCGGACCCGATGGCACTACCCTTGAGCGGGTTGCCAAGTTGGCCGGGGTAAACAAGGAGCGTGTTTATAATTACTTTGGCGATAAGCGAGCGCTGTTCTCAGCCGTATTACGTAGTGAGTTGGCCAAGGTGGCATCGGCGTTGCCCATTACATCCTTTGCGGTTGAAGATATTGGCGATTACGCTGGCCGTGCTTACGATTATCACCTCGACAATCCTGAACTGAGTCGGCTCATGCGCTGGGAAGGGTTGATATTCAGTGATGAGGTGCCGGACGAAGAACAGCGACGCGAATACTATGGATACAAGATTCAGGCCGTGAGCGATGGGCAGCGCGAGGGAATAGTTACCCAAGCCATTGGGGCAGATCATCTGGCTTTTTTGGTGTTAGCCTTGGCCGGATGGTGGTCTGCCGTTCCACAGGTCGCGCGCATGTTAACGGGACCAGATAGCGCAGAAGAACATGCCAGACGGAGATCCTCTGTCATAGAAGCTGCCCGACGTTTGGCGTCTGCCCCATAAAGTTATTCGACCGCTAGCTTTTGCGTACTGTCGACGAACTCAGAAAGAACTAGAGGCAATGTAAGCCTAAATAGCGGCCTTAACTTTCTTCTCTAAACGGAAATCAGGGGTTCTCGACATCCCGGTTTTGCCATAACCCGCTTTTTTGTTAATAAGAATAATAGTCATGTCTGATTTCATTTGTGGTTTTCGCCCTGACTTAATTTTGGTAGTCATTGCAGCGGCACAACCGCCATTTGCCTTCTCCAGGATAGGTCGATGCTCGGCCTCAGCGACGGCAGCTAATATCTGGTGGCCTACTGTGCAAGCGTCTATTGATTAGCACATATGTAATAGTATAACATTACACTTGTGCTATTCAACAAGGAGCTATTGATGTCTAAAAAATATAACTACCTATCCATAATTGCATTGAGTGTTTGTGTTTCATTGATCAGTTTTAAATCATTTGCGCACGGTAAACATAGCCACTCACATGAGCACCATCAATCGGATACTGCACGCACGGCAAGTGAAGGCATCTTTGCAGACAAAGATGTTAAGGATAGGGGGCTGAGTGATTGGGATGGGGTCTGGCAATCGGTTAATCCCTATCTATTAAAAGGGGATCTGGATTCGGTACTCGTTAATAAAGCGAAAAAAAATAAAGATAAAACGCTTACAGAATACCGAGAGTATTACCGCCGGGGCTACCATACTGATATCACTATGATTGGTATAGAGAATAACACTATTGATTTTCACACCTCAGATGCCGTTAATTCATGTAAGTATAGCTACTCTGGCTTTAAAATAATGCACTATGACTCTGGGAAGAAGGGAGTACGCTATTTATTCGAATGTAAAGATGCTAACTCACAAGCACCAAAATTTGTCCAATTCAGTGACCATATAATAGAACCACAAAAATCCCATCATTTTCATATTTACACGAGCAATGAGTCGCATGAAGCATTGCTTAAAGAAATGGATAACTGGCCAACGTTTTATCCAATCACATTAGGCAAAGATGAAATAGTTCACGAGATGTTGCATCACTAAAGTTAGTGTTGTCGATTATTTCCAGTAAGAGAAGACCATGCATCCGCATGGTCTTTTTGTCTGTTATTCAAGCGAGCATTTGGGTCGGTAGGCCAAACATTGACCCATTTGATTTTGTATTCGTCGCAGATGAGTGACGCACACAGCTACATACACCCGCAATTTTTATGGTTATCCGGTAGGATGCATAGCGACTAAATCTCAAAATGTGATATTTATAAAACATCTTTTCATTAAAATTGAAATTTTGTTTTTAGAGTGCTATGTTCTGCACAGTCAAGTCTAACTATCACACCCAATGGGCCACAGCTCATTGGCGCAAAGGAGAGAACATAATGAAAATTGCACTGATGATGGAAAACAGTCAGGCAACTAAAAACGCCATAATTCTGAAAGAGCTGAATGCTGTAGCCTCGGAAAAAGCGTACCCGGTATACAACGTGGGCATGAGTGATGAAAACGACCATCACCTGACTTATATTCATCTGGGGATCATGGCCAGCATTCTGCTCAATTCTAAAGCAGTGGATTTTGTGGTTACTGGCTGTGGTACAGGCCAAGGCGCAATGATGTCATTAAACATCCATCCAGGTGTTGTATGTGGATATTGCATCGATCCTGCTGACGCTTTCCTGTTTGCTCAGATCAATAACGGTAATGCATTGTCACTGCCATTCGCCAAAGGTTTTGGCTGGGGTGCTGAATTAAATGTGCGTTATATCTTTGAAAAAGCGTTTACTGGCGTGAAGGGGGAAGGTTACCCGCTGGATCGTAAAGAGCCGCAGGTACGTAATGCGGGTATTTTGAACCAAGTGAAAGCTGCGGTAGTGAAAGAAAACTATCTCGATACACTGCGCTCTATTGACCGTGAATTAGTGAAAACCGCAGTAAGCGGTGCACGTTTCCAGCAGTGCTTCTTTGATAACTGCCAAGTTGAAGAGATTAAAGCTTTCGTGAAAGAAGTACTGGCGTAACGATAGCCTCAAGTGCTGAAGAATAAAACAAGGCTCCTGAACAGGAGCCTTTTGCTTATTTGATACCGCTAAAACACTTGACGACTACTTACACCGTGGTCTGCTAACACTTAGGCGCTGCCCCTTGTGGTGGCAGATAGCGTAGTGGATCAAGTGCGGTTGCCCGGTAACGGATTTGGAAATGCAACATTATCGTGTCTGTTCCGGTGCTGCCCATGGTGGCTATTTTTTGCCCCGCTTTTACATCTTGAGCAATATTCACTAGCATGGTGTCGTTATGGGCATAAGCGGTGATGAAATCCTCACCGTGTTTAATCATTATCAGGTTGCCATAACCACGTAACTGATTCCCGACATACACAACTCGCCCTTTGGCCGACGCGTAGATTGGTTGCCCACGTTTAGCCGTAATATCAATGCCTTTATTACCACTGTCGGCGGTGGAGTAGCGCGATATTATTTGGCCATTAGTCGGCCAGCGCCAGCATCGATTCGCACCCGGTGGTGGTGTCGATGCAGCGAGTACAGTATTTGAGGATTTACGCTTCGTTGATGTTAGCCGCCCGGACGCAGCAGCACCGCTGAGCTGAAGTTTTTGCCCAACCTCAAGTCTATAGGGGTGGCGGAGCCTGTTGATGCGGGCAAGGTCACTCACTTCGCTATCACTGATCCATGCAATAAAATAAAGTGTGTCACCTGACTTAACAGTATACGATTTATCGTTATAACTGCCTTTTGGCAGTTTGGTGTAGTCACGATTGGATTTGTTTGAGCACCCAGCCAATAGCAAGACAACCATTGCGTATACCGCCAACCATGGCCACCACTGAATTCTACTTTTAGTGTTCAAAACTTTTCCTTTATCGCCGTGATATCAAACTCCCTCAGCCAACTATATTAACATTTGAACTATAAGGTTCAAAAGCCTGTGTAAGATTATCGTTTAGGATTGGTGGTAATTGGCAGACTAAAATGGCTCACAATTTCTTGTGAGCCGGGGGAAACCCATAGAATTGTGTGGATTAGTGGCTTCTTACGTATTACCGCTTTCCAATGGAGTGCAGCACTCTGGCAGAGAGTCGCCTTTGCTGTTTACTAGCCATGATAATGATGGGCTGAAAAGCATGTAATATTTAT
>NZ_JAZGQE010000205.1:0-7687 GCF_048593885.1 Yersinia sp. 1252 StPb PI
AGAACTGACCGCATTGTCGTTATTTTTTCAACGGCAACGCTAAAATTCGTTGGGCATAAGCCAGCGCCTGTTCGATCACCTGCTCGATGGACATACTGGTTGAATCCAGTACCAACGCATCCGCCGCAGGGACTAAAGGTGCAATAGACCGGTTACGATCACGAGAGTCTCGCTCCTGTATCTCGGCCAAAAGACGTTCAAAGTTAACATTAAACCCCTTTTCCTGCAACTGTAGCATACGTCGGTGTGCGCGTTCTTGCGAACTTGCATCAAGAAATATTTTCACCGGCGCATCAGGGAAGACCACTGTCCCCATATCGCGACCATCGGCAATCAGGCCCGGTGCTTCACGAAATGCTCGCTGGCGGCGTAGTAATGCCTCACGGACTCGCGGGAAAGCCGCGGCCTGAGATGCAGTATTCCCTACAGTTTCGGTGCGGATTTCATTGCTGACATCCTCACCTTCTAAAATCACTTTTAACTGCCCATTCTGTGAGACAAAACGAACATCGAGATGTGCGGCAAGTGGAACCAATGCCTCTTCGGTGCTGATATCAACCTGATGATGCAGGGCCGCTAACGCCAAAACCCGGTAAATCGCCCCCGAATCCAGCAAGCGCCAGTTCAACGATTCAGCCAAAGCTTTGCAAAGCGTACCTTTACCTGCACCACTTGGTCCATCAACGGTTATCACCGGGGCTATCGCCGTCATTTCTCTCTCCTTTCGGTAGGCAAAACCTCTTGTCTACCCAGCAGGGCAAACACAGGAGCAGCATTATACGCCGCATCGATGTGAACTGTTACCCTCGCGTGGTTCAGTTGCTGAAAATAAAACCATAAGCCGTGGCTGGAGTGTAGAAGAGATGTGAAAGATAGCCAGAAAAAACATTTATTCTTATTTGCCAACAAAGAAAAGTGCTATCCGTCTATAAAATAGGGAATGGGTACCGACGGGTACCCATTAGAGGTCAATAAATTCGGCGCAAAAAGGTCAGGCTGTCTGGCTCAGATTGGCCAATTGTTCAAAGTAGTCAGGGAAGGTTTTAGCGGTGCATTGAGGGTCAAGAATCGTCACCGGTGTATCAGATAACGCCACCAGTGAGAAGCACATCGCCATACGGTGGTCATTGTAAGTCCCTATTTCAGCGGCAATTAATTGCACGGGTGGCACCACACGAATATAGTCTTCACCTTCTTCAACTTCCGCACCCACTTTTCTCAGCTCAGTGGCCATCGCAGATAAGCGGTCAGTCTCTTTTACCCGCCAGTTATAGATATTACGAATAACCGTCGGGCCATTGGCAAACAGTGCGGTGGTAGCAATGGTCATGGCCGCATCAGGAATGTGATTCATATCCATATCGATACCCTGTAATTCGCCACGGCTACATTCGATATAGTCATCACCCCAGCTAATTTTTGCGCCCATTTTTTCCAGCACATCAGCAAATTTGGTATCACCTTGCACGCTTTTTTTACCGATACCCGTGACACGCACGGTGCCACCTTTAATTGCCGCAGCGGCTAAGAAATAGGACGCAGAAGACGCATCGCCTTCAACCAAATAAGTGCCCGGAGTGCGATATGTCTGGCCGCTTTTTATATGGAACAGTTGATAGTTCTCATGCACCACATCAACACCGAAGGCTTTCATCAGATGCAGGGTAATATCGATGTATGGCTTAGAGACCAGAGTGCCTTGAATCTGAATGTCGGTATCTTGCTCAGCCAAGGGGGCAGTCATCAGCAATGCTGTCAGAAATTGGCTGGAGACACTACCATCGACGGTCAGTTTTCCACCACGGAAACCACCACGTAAGCGCACCGGCGGGTAGTTCTCTTGCTCCAGATAATCGATCTGTGCACCGCCCTGACGCAAGGCATCAACCAAGTGGCCAATTGGCCGCTCTTTCATCCGCGGTTCACCGGTTAGTACGATGTCGCTGTTACCCAAGCAAAGTGCCGCAGCCAATGGGCGCATTGCCGTACCCGCATTGCCTAAGAACAGTTCCAAGGGTTGGTCTGCGACCAATTTGCCACCTACACCATCCACTTCACATTGAGTGCGATCAGCCGAAAGGCGGAAATTCACCCCCAATGCCTGCAAGGCATCGAGCATATGGCGAATGTCGTCACTGTCTAACAAGTTATTCAGCTGGGTCGTCCCTTCGGCCAGCGCTGCCAGAAGAAGTGCACGGTTAGAAACACTTTTAGAACCGGGTAAGTTAACGGTGCCATTGATCAGAGCAATGGGTTGTAAAGTCAGGGATTCCAGCATGGGAAAAGCACTCTCCAGTCTTCTATGTGCAAATAAATATATTTTAAATAAGGGTGATACTCAGTCTGAGTAGACAAACATCCGCCCGGAGGAATCAACCATGGCGGCGTTCAAAGTCAGCCATAAAATCTGTTAAGACTTTAACGCCTTCAATTGGCATCGCATTATAAATCGATGCCCGCATCCCACCAGCAACACGATGGCCTTTTAAGGCTTGCAAACCCTGCTCTTGTGCCTCGCTAAGGAACACTTTATCCAAGGAGGCATCCTTCATTTGGAATGGCACATTCATCAAAGAGCGGTTGGCGTGAGCCACCTGGTTGCGATAGAAACCGGTCTTATCGATCGCACCATACAATAGATCAGCTTTCGCCTGATTACGTTTTTCCATTTCAACCAAACCGCCCTGCTCCTTCAGCCATTTAAACACCAGGCCAGAGAGATACCAGGCAAAAGTTGGCGGCGTGTTGAACATGGAATCGTTATCGGCCAGCACCTTATAATCAAGGATCGATGGCAATTCAGTGCGAGCTTTACCTAATAAGTCGTCGCGCACGATAACCACTGTCAGGCCAGCGGGACCGATGTTTTTCTGGGCTCCTGCATAAATGACACCATAGCGACTGACATCAATCGGGCGAGAAAGGATAGATGATGAGTAATCGGCAACGACAACTTTATCGCCAAAATCCGGATCTTCTTTGATAGCCAGCCCATCAATGGTTTCATTTGGGCAATAATGTACATAAGCAGCATTATCACTCAACTGCCATTGTTTCATCGGCAAAATACCCGTTAGACCATTATCGTGGGTTGTCACATCGATAACGTTAGGGACACAGTATTTTTGTGCTTCTTTGACTGCACTATGTGCCCAATAGCCGCCGTCAATATAATCAGCACTGTTGTTGTCGCCGAGTAAATTCAATGGCACTGCGGCAAACTGCGCGCGCGCGCCACCATGGCAAAATAACACTTTATAATTGGCCGGAATTCGTAACAGATCACGCAGATCTTCTTCTGCGTCTTCAGCAACCTGAATAAATTCCTTACTCCGGTGACTGATCTCCATCACCGATGTCCCCAAGCCATGCCAGTTACGTAATTCCTGTTCCGCACGACGTAAAACTTCAACCGGTAACATCGCAGGCCCTGCGCTAAAATTATAAACTTGTGTCATTTCCCCTCACCACACTCAACTGAGATTGCCATCGTTATCATTACTCGGTTTTATCATCCGAGTCCGCCTGCTGCAACGGTTATTCACTGGCAAGGGAGAAACTCTCAACCCCAGCGATAGCAGGCTGTGCGTTATCATGTCATTAATTTGGAATTATTCACCAAAAGCTACCGAACCAAGGTGTTAGCGCACGATAGATGACTCATTTTGCTCGTTGATGGTCCAAAGCTTCAACCCAGTGGTGGTGACCACAACGTTGACAGGTTTTCTCTGCACCGCTGGATAACGCCACTATCAGGCTGCACTGGCTACAGGCATACTCCGCAGGTTTTTCAATGGTGACCAAGGGGTTAACACAGCATTTAGGTAATACCGGCAAACCGGGTTTGACATGTTCTTGCGCGAAGAAAAACACACTGATTGCACCATTGACTTCCAGGATGGCCAGCCGTACCTGACCAAGATGCTCGACACCTTGTTGGCGCAACTCCATAAAAAACTCATCATGGGTAATATTTTCCTGCTGCATGGTTTCCCAAACAAATATCCCATCACTGATGATGATCAACGGCTTCCCTTCCATCCACTGCTGTATTTTTTCGCTGCGTGACATCAAGAAAGTAGAGAGGCGGTACAAAATCATAATGCAGATAAAGACCATTACTACTGGCAACATCGGCACATCTTCATAAAAAGTGACATCACCCGCAGCGGATCCCAATGTCAAAATGATCACGACTTCGAATAGCGACATCTGCCGCACGCCACGGCGACCACTCAGTTTGAGGAATAAAAAAACCAAGACAAAGGTGAATAAACAGCGCATGCCCACTTCGGCCAAGAATTCGATGGGGAATTTATCCAGTGCCATTCGTTTGAGATCAAATGTTTGCATTTATAGTTGCCCAATAACTTTTGATTCATTAAAGATAGTCGCCGGACGGCATGGGCGGATTTATTTCAGATTAGTGGTAATAAAGCAGATACGGAGGCCGAAGCCCCCGTCAAAGACTGATTGAATCAATATGCGTGGAATAGCTTTTGGATCTCTTGCGGTTTTTGCGTTTGGGTTAATGCCAATTGCAGCAACACACGTGCTTTTTGTGGATTGAGTGAGCCGGATGCAACAAATCCATATTTGGTGTCATCAACTTCTGCATCTTCCGTGGTAGAACCAGTAGGCACACGGGATGAACGCACAACAGCAACCCCACTGTGTGCTGCCGTTGCCAGCGTATCAAAAACAGAATGATAAAGGTTACCGTTACCAACACCGGCACTGACAATCCCTTTATAGCCATCAGCAATCAGCGCTTTAGCCGGTAAATCAGAGGCATTGGCATAGTTATAAATAATGCCCACTTTTGGTAATTCACTCAGTTTGCTGATATCGAAAGCGGGTTGTCTTGGCGCGGGTTGGTGCAGATAATTCACTTTACCGTCATAAATAGACCCCAAGGATCCGGTATTCGGTGACTGGAATGTCTGCACCGAAGTGGTATTGGTTTTCATCACATCACGGCCACTTAGCACTTGGTCATTCATCGCTACCAGCACACCACGTTTAGCTGAATTGGCATCACTGGCGACGACCACTGCATTATAGAGATTCAGCGGACCATCTGCACCCAGGGCAGTTGCCGGGCGCATCGCCCCAACCATCACCACCGGTTTATCGCAATTCACCGTTAAATCAAGAAAATAGGCAGTTTCTTCCAGAGTGTCAGTGCCATGTGTAATCACGAATCCGTCTGTTTTGGCGCAATCGGCATTAATTTTTTTCGCCAACTTCAGCCAGACCTCGTCATTCATATCCTGAGAACCGATATTAACCACTTGCTCGCCCTGAATATTGGCGATTTTTTTCATTTCCGGCACCGCGTTTACCAGGGCATCAACCCCCAATTTACCGGCTTTATAGTTAGATTTAGTGGCTGAATCTCCGCCACCGGCGATAGTTCCCCCGGTTGCCAATAGGGTGATATTGGGTAGAGCAAAGGCCGAACCGCTGATCCCTGCTAAGATTCCGGCTAAGACAGTTAGCTTTATAGATTTCACATTATGACTCCGTTATTTATAAGCTAGTGAATTATGCGGAATATCCATACTGAAACTGTGACATTTGCTGCGCTTTAGGAATACATGGAGCTATTAACTAAAACCCCGTATGATTGCGCGTTTTTAGTACCGCCAAAAAGTGACGACAATGACCCAAACCTTTATTCCCGGCAAAGACGCCGCGCTGGAAGACTCAATATCTCGCTTTCAGCAAAAACTGAGCGACCTCGGTTTTAATATTGAAGAAGCCTCTTGGCTTAACCCGGTTCCTCACGTTTGGTCGGTACATATCCGCGACCGTGATTGCCCGTTGTGCTTTACCAACGGCAAAGGTGCCAGCAAGAAAGCGGCACTGGCTTCGGCCTTAGGTGAATATTTCGAACGCTTATCCACCAACTATTTCTTTGCTGACTTCTATCTGGGTAAAGCCATTGCCGAAGGGGATTTCGTTCATTATCCCAACGAGAAATGGTTCCCGATCCCAGCAGATAACTTGCTGCCAGAAGGCATTCTCGATGAGCGCCTGCTGGCGTTTTACGATCCAGAGCAGGAATTGGTCGCCAGTGATCTGGTGGATTTGCAATCAGGTAACGCCAAACGCGGGATCTGTTCATTGCCATTTACCCGCCAGTCAGATTTAGAAACCGTCTATATTCCAATGAATATTATCGGCAATCTGTATGTCTCAAATGGCATGTCTGCGGGCAATACTGCCAATGAAGCTCGGGTACAAGCTCTGTCCGAAGTCTTTGAACGTAAAGTTAAAAACCGTATTATCGCAGAATCTATCAGCTTGCCGGAGATCCCTGCGGCGGTGTTAAACCGCTATCCAGGTGTGGTAGAAGCCATTGCCAAGCTGGAAGAAGAAGGTTTCCCAATTCTCTCTTACGATGCCTCTCTAGGTGGCGCTTATCCGGTTATTTGCGTAGTGCTGTTTAACCCGTCGAATGGCACCTGTTTTGCCTCATTCGGTGCACATCCTGATTTTGGTGTCGCGCTGGAACGTACCGTGACTGAGCTATTGCAGGGCCGTAGCCTGAAAGACCTGGACGTCTTTACCGCGCCGACCTTCGATGACGAAGAGGTGGCAGAGCACACCAATCTGGAAACCCATTTTATCGATTCAAGTGGCTTGATCAGCTGGGATATGTTCAAAGACGAGGCCGACTATCCATTTGTGGACTGGAGCTTTAAAGGCAGCACAGAAGAAGAATTCGCTACCCTGATGGCTATCTTCAAGCAAGAAAACGCCGAAGTGTATATCGCTGATTATGAGCATTTAAGTGTCTATGCCTGCCGGATTTTGGTACCAGGCTGGTCTGATATCTATCCTGCCGAAGATTTGCTGATGGCGAACAACACCATGGGTGTTCATCTGCGAGACAGGTTGCTGGCCCTGCCCGGCAGTGACTCGCAGCCTGAGGAATATCTGGCGCTCATTCAGCAGTTGGATGATGAAGGGTTGGATGATTTCGCCCGCGTGCGTGAATTGCTGGGTATCGCCTCGGGTAAAGATAACGGCTGGTATACCCTGCGTGTCGGTGAACTGAAATCCATGCTGGCATTGGCTGGCGGTGATTTGGAGCAGGCACTGATTTGGGTTGAATGGACGCAAGATTTTAACTCTTCAGTCTTTACGGCAAAACAGGCGAACTATTACCGTTGCCTGCAAACCCTATTGTTACTGACTCAGGAGCCGGATCGTGAAGCGGCACAATATTACACTGCCTTTGTGAAAATGTATGGTCAGGAGGCGGTAGATGCAGCCTCAGCGGCCTTGGTGGGTGAGGCGCGCTTCAATGGCCTGTTCAGTGTTGATGAGGATCTAAAAGCCTTACCCGCTCATCAGGCACTACTAGGTGCTTATGAGAAGTTGCAAACTGCCAAACGCCGCTATTGGGCTAAAAGCGAGTAAACATTTTCTGCCAGCAAATAGCTAAATGCTAATCAGCAGAAAGCGACCCACGGCGTTGTCTTTTGGCAGCGCCGTTTAATTTAGTACTGCAATTAATCCTGACGAAAATAAATACAAATCGCCGCGCTCAACAATTGTTTTTGTCATAAAAAAACGTTATTTTCTGACGCCGTAATAGCACCTTTAGACAAACATTATTTAGCGACCAGATAAAATAGATAAATAGGTGAATGAATAGTTAATTTTTAATGACTGA
>NZ_JAZGQE010000206.1:0-7515 GCF_048593885.1 Yersinia sp. 1252 StPb PI
AATTGAAAAATAGTTTATTTTTATTATGGATAACTAAGTTAGCGCCCCTATTTAGGGAGTTTGCACCATTTAGGAGCATATCGGGTATATCTCTCCTGGCAGATTTATTGTTTAGGCATTTAGTTTTGATTTGATTAATTATTAACACGACGACTTATTGCTGCTTTGAGAAGTGTAATAACACACGACATTAACTCCTAGGAAAATGGGGTTTTTTAGTGCGTAGCTCTAATTTATGCGTGTACATGGATGAATCGGCGGCGGCGAGTAGTTCATTAATCGGTGTATCTTTCTCTAAATCGCAATTAGCGTACCCCACGCTAAAATTAATATTATAACCACGCAATTCCTGGCTATTGCGTAATTCTAATGCATTCTTAAAGCGGCTTAATATTGCTGGCATATCACTACAACCTGATGCCGTGAGTAATGTGACAAATTCGTCCCCCCCCAATCGGGCGACAACATCTGTGTCACGAAAGAAAAGCTGTAACTCTTCAGCGAAAGTGACTAATGCCTTATCACCTTCAGCATGACCATAACTGTCATTTATTTCTTTAAAATCATTTAGATCAAAGAAAATCAAGGTGGCAGGAATATTATTATGCGAGCAAAATGTCAATGCATGCTGAGCCAGAATTTCAAAGCCTCGACGGTTGGTTAACTGTGTTAGTTCGTCAATAGTTGCTAATTGAACGGCAGCAATTTCTTGCTCAGCCATTTTCGCTAAGTCACATAAAAGTTGTTGGTCGTATTCATCTAAAGAGCGCGGTTTAAGATCGATAATACAGAGTGTGCCAAGTTTACTGCCATTGGGAACAACCAGCGGACAACCCGCATAAAAACGAATGCCAGGATCGTCGGTAACAAGTGGGTTGTCACTAAAACGAAGGTCGTTAAGGGCATTGGGTACCAAAAGGATATCGTCACCTAAAATCGCATGACCACAAAAAGATATATCCCTGGGGGTTTCGCTGGTTTCCAGTCCGGGATGTGATTTAAACCATTGCCGGTTTACGTCGACGATAGATATAAGCGCGATTGGCACATTAAATAAACGTTTAGCTAAGCGGGTGATACGATCAAAGCGTTCTTCGGGAGAGGTATCGAGAATATTATAAGAGCGTAATGTAGCAATTCTCTTAGCCTCATCTTGAGGTATCGGGGGAGCTTGCATATTCATCGTCTCCTGTTACTTGTCTTATCCACTTAGCGCGAAGTGTCGCTAACAAAGATTAGCAGTAGTGATCAAGGACTACTGGGTGTGGCTACAAAACAACATCAAAAATAAATTTAACGCATTGAAAATTAATTATTTTCTCATCAGTGAGATGACATTTTACAAACGTAAAACTCAATCCAAGAATCTATTCACCCGTATCACAAATTACCAACTGTGGCTCGGGTAGCTTTTATTACCATCAGGCTCAATTCCCGGGCCAAATGATCGCTTGTGCTGCAATTATCGTCTTTTTCTCTGGGTCATAAGCGATTGACGGTGAGCCGTATAATACATAGCCAAGCTTCAATTGATCAGACACTCGGTGACAAAATGATGAATCATCTGGTCCGGTAATCAGCCGGTATATTGGTAATCCATCTGGCGGCACAGTATTCATATACATCCCCCATTTTGTTGATTAGTCGTGTGTATGCTTTTGTACATTATCTCTGGCTGCGGCTTTGGCTTCTTCAGCCAACTGTTCAATTTGCTCTTCGGTAAGTTGTTCTGAAGCTTCATGAATTTTAGCCAAACCTTCATTAACTGTTGTTTCTTCGTGATTTTTATTAGACATAATGGATCCCATACAGCGTTGCATTTAATTTATACTATAGGTCATTTAACCCTATTAAGGGGTTTTATAATGAGTTAGTGGTTTTTAGGCTCGCCGAGTCAATATCAAACAGGCGCTGGGGGAGTAAACCTCCCCAAGAGTCACGAGTTGATGCAGGAATTTTTAATAAAAACCATCCCGATTTCTATTCAGGTTTCTTCGCAGAAAGTAAAAATAGCATAGGGCGTTCTTTCTCTTCATCCAATGCAGGATAATCTATAATTTGCTGTGTTGTTGGTCCCCATTCTTCGATATGTGTAATTATAAAACCTTGTTTTATCAAAAAATTAATATAAGTCCCTAATGTCCGATGCTGCTTGATAACGCCTTCTGCCAACCAGTTTGTTATACGTTCCCCTTCCGCCTGATAACTGTTCACCGGCCAGGATTTTTGCCCATTATCGGCAATTAACCAACCAGGTTGCTTTGCTGCGGTAAAGATAGGGTGTTCTGCGGAAAAAACAAAACTGCCCCCAGGAGTTAGTGCTTGATAAATCGTGGCAAACAGTGCTGGCAGTGCTTTTATATAATGCAATGTGAGTGAGCTATAGGCTAATTGGAACAGTTGTGGTGGTAGATGCAAATGTTCCAGGTCTTCCTGACGGTAAATAATGTTTTCGTCAGTGGTCATCTCTTTAGCACGGTTTAACATTCGCGTTGAAACATCCAACCCTAAAACTTCGCTGGCACCTTGCGAGCATGCGTAGCGACAAAACCAGCCATAGCCACAACCCAGATCTACAACCCAGATCTACAACTTTACTTCCTGATAGCGACGGCAGCATCTGGCGAATGGCTTCCCATTCTGGCGCGCCAGCCAATCCGTCAACTGAACGGGGAAGTTGTGCATACCCTGAAAAAAATGCCTGATTATCATAAATATTCTGAGTCATTTCTCTTCTCCTTTAAATTAACTTTTTACTCCTGAATAAAAAGCATCGGCAGTTTAGCACTAATGAAAAGATATTGAATATATCAGAGGATCCGCCAAATGTTATTCCTTTGTTATAAATACAAATGACTGAGATTAGCTAAAGCGATATTGAGATGTAATAACGGATAGTTAAAACTATTTAATATGGAGTGCGGAATAAATTAATATTATGCGGATTCTGTTATTTATTGAGAAATAGCCTAAACTTTATACAGTACGTGTTGACGGACTTCGTTAACCGTTCGGGAAGGGTCACCTTCTGTTTGGTGTTGCCAAAGACTGATAAAGCGTGAATATACTGCGAGAGCAGGTAGCCACTATGCCAGATTAAGGCACTTTATCCCTGATTAGATGCTTCTCTTGAAGGAGATAGCGATGACTCCCGTACAAATACTGATTATTCTGGTGCTAACACTTTTTGCATTGTACCGCCAGTCGGTCAGCCACGAGGTGTCTTTAGGCCCCGCCCGTTTTAAATGGGCCTGGGTTTACGGGATGGTCGGCCTGGTAGTCGGTGGAACATATATGCCCGCTACGATGACTTCCTGGGTAGTTTTAGGTAGCGGAGTTTTATTTAGTATTGTTGTCGGTGTTTTGCAAGGTCGCCTTATAGAGATTTGGCGTGAACCTGATGGACGTATTTTTTGCAAGGGAACACCACTGACGATAACTTTATTTCTGCTATTGGTTGGTTCTAAATGGATTATAGGGACACTGCAATATCTTTATAATCAACCAACGGAACAAGGCGGGTTTGGTGAAATCCTGATCATGATTGCAGTCATGGCAGCATTTCAGGTCGAGATTGTCAGACGACGTATTCGGGTTTTATACCCGGATAACCCCGTTGATTCATTACCTGAAGGGCAGTAACAACGTTTATTTCAGCTAACAGCCGAGGACTGGCTGCTAGCTGAATATAAAGGACTCATAGATATCTTCGAAAAACGTGATCAGTCGACAATAAAAAGTCTGGCCCCTGAGATTGTAGATGAACGATGTGCTTCGGCGCCATCGGCAACCTGATAACTCATACCTGCCTTCAATATAAAGCTTCGCCCATCGTCTAATTCAGTGCTTAGTTCACCTTCAAGGCACAGCAATATATGCCCTTTAGAACACCAATGGTCAGCTTTGTATCCAGCACTGTACTCAACCATACGGACTCTAACACGACCAAAAAGTTGTGTTCGCCAGTAGGCAACCCCTTGTTCCCCCTTATGCTCAGTTGTTTCTATTTCTGACCAATCGGTGATACCGAAGGGGATATCCACTATTTTCATTTAAATTACCTCTTTCTAATGCTGGCCGACCTTACATTAACTCACTATTAAAACGAATACACAGTCTATTACCTTATTGCCAATCCAACTTTTATAAAGTGGGCCATACTGTGAGATGTACGGTTAAATGGAGTTATCAAGCCTATGAATAATCCCACAATCTTCCAGTTTTTCCATTGGTACTATCCTGATGGCGGTAAATTATGGCAGGAGGTCTCAGATCAAGCCGCACATATTAGCCAACTTGGAATTAATATCGTTTGGCTTCCCCCCGCATATAAAGGTGCCTCAGGAGGATATTCTGTAGGATATGACACCTATGATTTGTTTGATCTGGGGGAGTTTGATCAGAAGGGGACTCAGTCGACTAAATATGGCGACAAAGAAGGATTACAGAATGCGATTAACCGATTGAAGGAGAATGGCATAAAAGTTCTTTTTGACGTTGTATTCAATCACAAGATGGGGGCGGATGAAAAAGAACAGGTCAGTGTCCGTAAAGTTAATCCTGATAACCGGACTGAAATGGACGATGATATTATCGACGCCCTTGCCTATACCCGTTTTACGTTTCCTGGCCGCAATAAAACTTATTCATCCTTTGTTTGGGATAAACAGTGTTTTACCGGTGTTGATTATATTGAAGAACCCTCAGATGAGGGGGTTTTTAAGATAGTAAACGATTATAGCAATGGGGGATGGAATACAGAGGTTGATGATGAGTTAGGTAATTTCGACTATCTGATGGGGGCGGATATTGATTTCCGTAATCCTGCCGTTATGGATGAGTTAAAATATTGGGGAAAATGGTTACTGGAGTCACTATCAATTGATGGTTTTAGATTGGATGCAGTAAAACATATCCCGGCATGGTTTTTTAAAGCATGGATAGAATATATACAAAATGAAACAGAACATGATTTACTGATTATTGCGGAGTATTGGTCCCCTGATATCGAAAAATTACAACAATATCTGGCACGGGTAGAAGGCAATGTAATGTTGTTCGACGTTGCTTTACATCACAAGTTTCACGAAGCATCGAAACAGGGCGAAGATTTTGACTTAACGCAAATATTCAATGGCTCATTAATTGAAGTTGACCCGTTACATACCATTACGTTGGTGGCCAATCACGATACTCAGCCACTTCAGGCTCTGGAAGCACCGGTAGAACCTTGGTTTAAACCTTTGGCTTACGCGTTGATCTTAATACGAGAACAAGGTATTCCCTGTGTTTTTTACCCCGATCTTTTTGGTGCCAATTATGAAGATAACGGTGAAGATGGGGGGACTTATCAGATAGAGATGCCGGTTGTTGCTGAATTGGAGAGGCTAATTCAAGCCAGGCAACGCTTCGCTCATGGCGCACAAACCGATTATTTTGATGATAAAAACTGTATTGCTTTTGTTCGTGCTGGCACGGCGGAGGCACCCGGTTGTGTGGTGATTCTTTCGAATGGCGCAGAAAGTGAAAAAACAATCGTTCTTGGTGGAGGTTTTGAAAATAAAGAGTTTGCTGATTACTTAGGTAATCGTCAGGATATTATTACTACAGATGAAGATGGTGGGGCGACATTTCCTGTTAATGGCGGGAGTATTAGCCTTTGGGTACAGAAAGAACTTCTGTAACCCGTATAATGAATATGTTCTTCAGAGAGATGCAATATTATCTTGAGCTAGGCGCTAAGTTGCTATGATTTACACGACTTAGCGCTTAGTCATTATTTCCTTAGCTTAATGATGGCTGATTAACTTGAAAGAAACGGATAATCTGGCGCAACTCCGCGCCTTGTTCTGTTAATGATTGTGCGGCGGCGGCAGCTTGTTCAACCAATGCAGCATTTTGTTGCGTAACTTGATCCATCTGTTCTACAGCGATACCGATCTCTTGAATACCAATGTGTTGCTCGTGTGATGCCGTCGATATCTCGCCAACGATATGAGCAACTTTCCCCACCGAGTCGACGATCTCGCCCATCGCTTGACTGGCATGGTCAGCGCGTTCTGAACCCGCATTAATTTTCTCAACCGTACCAACAATTAATTGCTTTATCTCTTTGGCTGCATTTGCACTTTTCTGTGCCAAAGTGCGTACTTCGCTTGCGACAACGGCAAATCCCTTACCTTCGGTGCCCGCTCGGGCGGCCTCAACTGCAGCATTTAACGCTAATATATTGGTTTGGAAGGCAATGCTTTCAATAACAGCAATAATATCGACGATCTTCCTCGAGCTTTTGGTGATTTCTTGCATACGAAGTAGCATTTCATCAACAATAATTCCGCCTTCTGTGGCGGTTGCTGCTGTATTAACCGCCAACTCACTTGCCTGCCGGGCATTCTCCGCATTCTGACGTACGGTTTGGGTGAGTTCCTGCATATTTGCTGAGGTTTGAATCAGAGAGGATGCTTGTTCCTCGGTACGTTGTGATAAGTCAGCATTACCCTGAGCAATCTGATTCGACGCAACAGAAATTGATTCACTCCCATGCATGATCTCATTAATCGTTTTCTTCAACTGCCGGTTCATGATATTCAGAGAAGCCAGTAAGCTATTATTATCACCTGGGCGAAGTTTTATTTCAGTGGATAAGTTTCCGGCGGCGATATGGCCCATAATAGCCACAGCGTAGGCCGGTTCCCCTCCCAATAAACGAGAAAAGTTGCGGGCAATCATGACAGCAAGCAGTGCAGAAATGAAAACAGCAAAGAGCAATAAAGCGATAAGTACGTTTTTGGCAGTATTAAAGCTTTGTTGACCATCCGTTGCAGCTTGTTCTCCACCTTGAACTTCCAGTACGACTAATTCAGCGAGGTCTTTCATCAACTGTGTGCGATATTTTCTTGATGTATCACCACTAATTTTAGTGGCCTCAGCTAATTGATTATTATTAACTGCATCAATAACGAGACTGTTTGCCTGAGAAAAGTGGTCAAAATCTGACATTATTCTCTTGAATAGTTCGGAGTGATTGTAACCTTCGGGTAATTTCAGAAATCTATCTTGCGCGGCACGAAAGTTGTCTACGGCCTGTAATATCTCCAGACGGTGTCCTTCGCGCTCTTTTTCTGTCGATGAGGCGATATACTGAACCTGCTGCAGGCGCAATTCGGCTAAAACGCCTCGCATCTCTAATGCATAGCGAACACCCGGTAACCAACTGTCGCGATAGGCTTCCAGCCTGGCGTTATTACTGCTTAACTGTGATAGTGCCACAGCACCTAGCAATAACATCATGACAATAACAACCGAAAAGCCTGAGAGTAACTTTGTCAAAATGGATAGGTCGGAGAACTTTTTCATGAACATTACGTATATTAAATAAAGGTGCAATGTATAACGGCAAATAAAATGAATTCTTGATGTAATAAAACTACTTAATTTGATTTTTTAAGCATTTTATTTGAATGTACAAAACACAGGGTAATGTTGCTTTTTGAGCTGAATTTATCATTTTTTAGA
>NZ_JAZGQE010000207.1:0-7451 GCF_048593885.1 Yersinia sp. 1252 StPb PI
CTATATATCCGCACAACTTCAGTAGTAATATCGTGATACTTGCGATGGTGAAAGTAGCTGTTATAAAAAAAACACAATAAGCTCTTACTTTTATGTCTTGTTCTGTAGGGAAATTATCCATACTTTTTTCCATTATTTAGATCCTTGTAAAAATAACACTCTACTTTTAGAAACGGATATTTATGACAGATTAACACTTTAAGTTAAAATATTTTAGACATTATCGAGTCAATTATCACAGTTGTGTCAACAGTGTCAGTATAAAAACAAAACCCCTCCCCAAAATCCACCTTACCCCCCATCACTAACGCCCGCAATTCCCACGGCTCCGGCTCTATGCCGATTTTTCGCAGGAAACTCAGCACTTGATCCGCTAACTCACCGACAGGCTGATACTGGGAAGCTATCTCTGCTTTTTTCACCTGGCTATTATCAGGCGCTTTTCTTCCTTTATCCCCATCATTGCGGATACGTTCGGCCAGTTCTCGCCGTTCTTTACGCCCCATATCCTCAAAAAGCTGGCTGGTTTGCTGGTGATAACGTTTTATCTGCTTGGTTGTGGCGTTCTTGGGCAGTTTTGGATAACTAAATTCTGCGGCTGGCGGGGTGCTTTCAACCGATTTTTCCGGTTGAGGATCGCTACCGCGTACAGTTATTGACAGAACTCCAAGGGGCGGCGGGCCGCCCTGAACGTCAACAGAAAAATCCGCATCAGCTTTGATTTTAGGGACAATTTTGTAAGTGGTGGTGCGGGTATAGATAATTGAATTAGAACCCGATTCAGGGGCAAAGACGCCAGTGATCCGGCTGACGTTATCCCCGTAATCGTTGCCATTCTCGGTGATGTCGTAATTGAGCCTTACGCGCAAATCTTTGCGGGCGACTAACGGGCCGCCTTGCGCGAGAGTGTAACCCGCCCAGTTGCCCTCGTCAGCGGCAACCTGAGCCGGTGATATCTCTGGGAATAAACGCAGCTCCTTGTCTCGCAGACGGCGTAATTCACGGTATACCGTGACTGGTGCGCCACCTATTTGCTGAAACTGGCGAATACGCCAACGAGACGCCCAGGCACTGACGCGCTTTGCTGTTTCCTTCAGTGGTTTTCCACTTTCGTCGTCCAGCTCATCGTCAAGCGCGTAACCGTCGATATTCTTTGATATATATTTGGCGATGTAGCCGGTGGCGCTACCCAGTTCTTTATCAATGGGGACCACATGAAAACGGGCTTTAAGCGCTTCTTGTGATTGCAACTCTTCTGAATCTTCCCAACGGGCATAGGTGCAAAAAATATCGCGAGCTGGTTCGATATCAGCAGGCAGCATAAATAGCAGCATATGCCAGTGGGGTGTTTCGTCATGGTGAGGTTCCGCCACTCGAAAACCGAATACTCGGATACCAGCGCGTTTCCACGCGGCACGAACCTGTGACCAGATACGACATAAATACTTCTGTGTTTGCCGTGGACTGGCACCACGCCATTTGTGGTTGCGCTTGCCACTGCTGTGCATGGAATGGAATTTCGACGGCGCTGTTAAGGTGTAGAAATCACCGGCTAAATTCTCTTGTTCCGCGATATCCTCAAACCCGCGCATTCGGGTCATTAATTCGCAACGGCGGATCGCAGGATTGGCTATGCTGCCGTCGTATTTATCAACCAGCGAAATCCGGTTTCCGTCTTCATCTTCCAGCTCAAACGCCTGTAAGAATTCACGGTTAGACCTCTTCTGTGCTTGCCATTCCTTGAGGGCGGGATCACTACAATAGGGTGCTGATTTGGCGTGCACATAACCCGCCGCAATCATCAGGTGTTCACGCCACTGATCATGGATATGCTTCAGACGGCGTAACCACCATGAAGGGGACTCAATACGGGCAGTGGCGCGTAATGCTTCGTCCGCTGTCATCGTTTGGCTTTCGTATAATCCCCAGCTCGGTGCGTTAGTATTTAGCTGACGAGTTAAAAAACCGATATAACCATAGCCGGACACAATTGCGGTTTCAATATCACCATCAGGCAATCCCATTTGATGGTCATATTCGCGGATAAACTCGCCAGTCATGCAATCTGACAGACGATAGGCCAACCGTTTGATCTCTCGCTTACCATAGTAAGGAATACGGCGAAAATCATCGTAGAAAGGGAGTAATACATGGGAGCGAATATCAATCTGATATTGCTCTGTTACGCAGTCCACACGCGGCAATAGGTACTTTTCAATTGAATTGATTAAGTAGCTATTGGCTCGTTTGGCTCCACTGTTTTGTTTAATGTTCTCCACCCGTAGGGTGTAGTAGCGGCGGATATAGTGAGGCAAAGACTCAAGGCGGCGCATAACACGCCGCGCACGAGGAATGGGTTCATTGATTTGACCAAAGCGTCTGAATAAATCCTCGCTGATTGGCTTCTCACTGGCAGCGGTAGCAATCGCTGCCCGAGGTACGTTCCATGAATAAGCCCCGGTGAACGTTTCAGTGTTACCGGGTTGAGGTTTAGGCGAGTTTGGGGTACTGCGGCCGCATGAATGGTTGGTCATTCATTGTGCCTAAGAGTCGCGATGATTTCCCCGATACTTTTTCGGCCGTCCGCCTTACAACTGATAGAGCGGGGAGCCGTAATCGAGTGGAGGGTGAAACGGCTATAGAGATCGCGACTGGTAGGGGTATCACTATTGGACGCCACAACGTGACAGCCATTTTCAGCGGCCCTTGCCAGTAGGCGAGCTAAACGGAATTGCTGTTCAGCGCTGAAACCATCGGTGTGATAATGGGCAAAATCAGCAGTGCTGGATACTGGGATATAAGGCGGATCGCAATAAATCACATCACCCGCAACAGCCATTTCCAGTGCTTCGGAAAAATCACCACATAAGAAGGTCGCTTTGTTGGCTTTTTCAGCAAAGAAACGGATCTCGGCTTCGGGGAAATAGGGCGCTTTGTACTTGCCATAGGGGACGTTAAATTGCCCTTGTTGGTTATAGCGACAAATACCATTAAAACAGTGGCGATTTAGGTAAAGGAAGATTGCAGCTCTGGATATATCATCACAGTTTCGTGCATTAAATATTTTGCGGAAAATATAATATTGTTCGTGGGAATTAGCCGTAAGAAACAGTGAGGAAGCCACATTGATTAAGTCGCTCGTTTCTCTTTTAGCGATTTCATAGAAGTTAATCAGATCATCATTGATATCCGTTATCAGATATTCTTCATAATCTGTATTCAGCATGACAGAGCAGGAGCCCGCGAACGGCTCAACCAGCCGTTTACCCGTTGGCAAATGCTGAAGCAAGGTTGGCATAATGCGGGCCTTTGAACCGGCCCATTTCAGCGGGGAGCGATTCATAATACACCCCGATAATGCTTCTTTTTCTCTTCATGGATTTGCTGGCAAGTGACACAAAAAACCACGCCCGGTACGCTGATACGCCGTTGCTCTGGAATTTCAGCCTCGCAGCATTCACAGATAAAAGCAGACGGTGCAGTTGGCTTACTGCGTGCATTAGCTATCTGAGCGGCTAATACCATTTCTTGCCGTTCTTGGGCGATATCGATTAAGTCAGCCATTAGCGTTGTCCCTCAGATACAGCCTTGAGGTTTTCAGCAACCTGGCGGATTAACTCAATAGCTTCAATGCTATTTAGGTCGCGCTGAGAAATATGATCGGAAAGGGCGGTTAACTTTTCAGACACATTAAGCGCAAAGGCTTTCCGCTCCTCCATTCGGGCACTATTTAAATATTGATGCATGGCTTCAGTTGAAGCGGATATTGCAGCAAGTCTACGATTCATCATTTTGCTATTCCTCGTTTTCAGGCAATAGGAATCCCGGCGCGGTATAAAACGCCTGTGGTTTTCTGGTAATTAATTACGGGTCTTGATTAATTACAGCGTCAGCATCGGGCAGTTCTTTCGGGAATGAGGTAGTTAATTCCGATAATTCCCTCATCGCCTTAATAACAGCTAACCGATCCGATTCATCCAATTCGTGAAACTTTAATTTATGTTTATCGCGATGCAGCCCAGCGGTGAAGTAAATCAAACCTCTGTGGCGAAATGACACACCTGATAAAAATGCGGAAACTCTATTCGTTCTCCTTAATGCTTTGTTAAGCATTAGCCGGACGTTGGCCGTTTGAATAAGACCGATTTTTATTTGCTCCGCTGTGAGTTCAATTGCTCTTGCAGACTTTTGCATAGCAATACCTCCGCAAAGATGAGTTAAGCGAATATCCCCATAAGGCGGGCAAACCAGCGACGAGGTGCTCTGGGTTTCGCCATATAAGGTGTTCGGAGTCCGGGGATAAACTGTACTTCGCTAGTTTTCGGCTGAAAGTGTCGACCGTCTGGCGTTTCTAACCAACCGCGTTGGTGACGGTGATGTGTAACTTGCTGGCCGTTCACCAATAATGCGGCAAGAGATGGACACTGTGGGGATTGAGTCATGACGCATTCCTCATCTGATGCAGTTGATCAATGTAAGCAGTGGCCTGTGCCTGAGCGTCAAACTTGCCGTAAGACTGATCGCCTTGGCTCACCTGATAGCGAGTCAGCATGTTTATTTTGTTACGTTTCAATCGGGTAATAGAGAATCCACGATAAACGCTGGTGTGTTCGCTGACTTTTACCAGTGCATTACGTGGGCTATAAACTAATTGGCGCGCAGCAGCGGATAGTTGCAGTTGGCTAATCAATTCATCATCTCCACATAGCGCTCGGCTTTATAGCGGGCGTTTAAGTAAATCGCATACAGATTCACTTCACGTTTTGCGCCTTTCTTTTGCTGAATGATGGGTAAACGTCCGGTATCAGCTTGGGTTCGGATTGTGTCCTGATTGATACCTTGGCGCTTTGCATAGTCAGCGATCGACTCGGATAGCTTGTTGCCAAAGGGATAATCAGGCGGCAACTCCCTGATAATTGACGTATTGACGCTTCTGTTCTGTTTCTTTGGCATAAGTGCTACCCTCTATAATCACGCAGTTTAACGTAAAATTAGGTTCATTAAAGTGAACCATTCAGAAGATAGTTCATTGGAGTGAACCATGTCAAGTGATCTGGGTGAAAAAGTAAAAGCTATCCGCAAAGTTGAGCAACTAAGCCAAGTTCAATTTTGCGAGGCGACAGGGATATCAATTAGTACCGTTAAGAAATATGAAACTGGATTGTTAGAACCGGGTGGCGGAACTCTGATGAAAATCACCAAACATCCACAGTTTAAGAAATATACGATGTGGCTAATGACAGGGGATGTTGCGCCAGAAATCGGCCAGATCTCACCTGATCTCTCCCCTGATGGGCCAGAAAGCACATCTGCGAACCAAAAAGACCAGAAGGTTGGTTAATTGCCTACAAAATAAAGAATTTTTGGGGTAAAGGTGGGATTTGTCATGAACGGTATCAATGGTTTGAGGAGGAAGTATGAGTAATGAAAAATATCAGATGAAAAAAGAATTCTATGACGCACTTCAGCAGATTACGGCCATTGATTTTATTAACTATCTGAACGAAAAAAATGTCACGCAGATATGCCCTATGTGTGGACATGATGGTGAACAAATTATTGCGGAAACGTCTAAACAAACACTAGCCGATCTACTTCATCCAGAAGACGATAATAAACAGAGCTTCGTTACTTACTTTAGACATGATCCTGCTCATCCCGGAGATAGCCCTGCCAACTATTACTACAAATTAACGTGTGATCACTGTGGTTTTATTACGACTCATGCCGCAGCTTGGGTGCTTCATTGGAGTGAAACAGCGAAAAAAAATAAAGAAGAGGATGAAAGATGAGTGATATTTCTCTACCCTCTTTTAATTACACTCAAAAGGGAGTGTCGAGGCAAACTGGGGCTGAACACATGGCAAATGAAGGCGTTGAAAGTCGCATTGCGCGTTTGGAGTCAGATGTGTCGTATATTAAGCGTGATATCGGCGATATTAAAACCGACATACGACAAATCAGAGATACAGATCTAAAAGATATCAGGAAGGATATGAAAACTGATTTTAGAGCCTTATTTGCAGCTATTATTGCCGTTGCTTTAGGGTTGGCTGGAATTATGGGTAAAGGTTTCGGCTGGCTGTGAGTATAAAATCGCTTGGCGCTGAAGGCTATATGGTCGATGTGCGGCCACAGGGTCGTGAAGGGAAGCGGATCCGGAAGAAGTTTAAAACCAAGTCTGAGGCGCAGCAATTTGAACGCTGGGCTATTGCTACCCAAAACGATAAAGATTGGCTGGAAAAACCAGCAGATAATCGACCTCTGACTGAGTTAATAGAGCTGTGGTGGAAATACCAAGGCCAGTCGATGAAAGCGGGTAAAAGCATATTACAAAAATTAGAGCGCATTGATGAAGCAATGGGATTTCCCAAAGCATCACAAGTTAACCGTGCCAGTTTTGCTGATTACCGAGCTGCACGTATTGAAACTGGAATAAAACCGGCAACAGTTAACCGCGAACAGGGGGCTTTGTCGTCGCTGTTCACTGTGTTAATTGACAACGGTAACTATCACAACGAACACCCAATTATTGGCATTAATTTGATGCGCATTCATGCGCGCGAAATGGGCTTTTTATCTACAGATGAGATTAATGCCTTACTTGAGTCACTGACGGGTAAAGAACAACTGGCCGCAAAACTGTGTTTATCGACCGGCGCAAGGTGGGGCGAGGTTGTTAAACTGACCCAAAATGATGTTATCCAGCAACGTGTGACTTTTGTTAATACTAAGAACAGCAAGAATAGAACAGTACCGATTTCGGCCGAATTGTTTAAAGAACTAAAAGCAAAAGGAAACGGAAAGGTATTCCCAGATGTTGATTATTTTCTGGTGCGGCAGTTGCTTAAAGAGGTTGCACCTGATTTGCCAAAAGGTCAGGCAATCCATGCATTACGGCATACCTTTGCAAGTCATTTTATGATGAACGGCGGCAATATTTTGACGCTGCAAAAAATACTCGGTCACTCCAATATTTTGCAAACCATGACTTATGCGCATCTTGCACCGGACTACTTGCAGGATGCAGTTAGATTTAATCCCTTAGTCAATAATAAGGATATTTCTAGTACTAATGTTGCCACCTAGCTACCAGAGTTGTCGGAGGCTACGATGGATTACTATTTATTCAAGGATTAATAATAATGATTCAGTTAGTTGCATTTCGTAATGCCGAAGGAGAGTTAGGTCTTTTCCAAAAGAATGGCGACACTGTTAGGTATTTCCTTAAGACAAAGGTTGCTCTGTATTCGGTATCGGACGCGAATAGTTGGCAATTGTGGGTGCAGCAAGTCGAGGCAGGTCATGCTAATGGAGACAAAAAAATAATAAGCAAAGACGCGATTAGGTATTTCCTTGATCGCTATGCTGAGACTATTAGTATAGATATTGTTGAGATGGCCGATGTCAAAAATCCAGGCTGTTATTATCCGCGAATTTCAAGAGAAAAT
>NZ_JAZGQE010000208.1:0-7397 GCF_048593885.1 Yersinia sp. 1252 StPb PI
CTATTCGTTTCATGGTGGGACGGGGCAGAGAAAGTTTTTATCATTTCTTCCGTGAACAGTGCCAATTCCTTAATGGTTTGATTTTGCTTAAAAANCAAAAAAAATATTTTGAAGGATATATTTACAACAACATAGTTATATTAAGCAAGGATAGTCGATTTTTATCAAAGCAGTGCCTTGATCTTAGATAATAAACAAGAAACATTTAGCAACATATTGTTGGTAACCTTGTGAATAGTAAGTAGTTACAGGCTGAACTATTCTGCTATTGATCTTCTTGCGGGTGTTGAATGTTTCGCGGGTATTAAGTGATAACACCAAGTGATTAATCTTCAGCTCCTATTGCTTTATGTTATTACTGGCTATCAGGTGAAACTCTTCGTTAGTATGTTCTGCTGCCGGAACTAATCGGGCATATGCTAATCAGAGGTTGCGGTAAGCGATATAATGATGTGGCGATAAGTAAAGTGCAGTAGCCAACAACCAGTGAGGAAATAGTAAGTATGGACAAGTGGCGATATCTGGCGATTGGCGTGTGTCTGGTGACGACTTCAGGAGTGGCATTCGCTGACTCCATTGATGCCCAACGGCAACGCTATCAGCAAGTTAAACTGGCCTGGGACAGCAATCAGATGGACACAGTGACACAACTGATGCCCACGTTGCGTGATTATCCCCTGTACCCATATCTGGAGTACCGCCAGTTAACGCAAGACCTGAGCCAGGTGAGCGCGGTGCAAGTGAACGATTTCCTTAGCCGTAATCCAACCTTGCCGCCAGCACGTTCACTGTCATCCCGTTTTGTTAATGAACTGGCTCGCCGGGAAGATTGGCGGGGGTTATTGGCATTCAGCCCGACAGCACCGAAGCCGGTTGCAGCCCGTTGTAACTATTACTATGCCAAATGGGCCACTGGCGAACAGCAGGTGGCCTGGGATGGTGCGAGTGAAATTTGGCTGAACGGCCAGACACTTCCGGGCAGTTGCACTAAATTATTCAGTGTCTGGCAACAAGCCGGGCATCAAACCCCACTGGCAACACTGGCGCGGATGAAGTTAGCCTTGAAAGAGGGTAATGCCAGTTTAGTGAGTTATTTACTTAAACAACTGCCAGCGGATTATCAGACCATGGGTACTGCACTGGCAACACTGCAAAGTGACCCGGCCAGTGTTGAAAGCTTCGCCCGTACGGTCGGGCCGACAGATTTTACCCGTTCTGCCACCATCATTGCTTTTACCCGTTTGGCTCGCCAAGACGTGGAGAACGCGCGAGCGATGATCCCGACCTTGGCCCGGCTACAAAAAATGAGTGATAGCGAAAAGCTGGAGCTGGAAGAGGCGGTGGCCTGGCGTTTGATGGGGACCGATGCGACTTACGATCAGGCCAAATGGCGAGATCAAGTCACCTTGCGTAGCCATTCAACGTCGTTGCTGGAGCGGCGTATTCGCATGTCTCTGGGCAGTGGCGATCGTCAGGGGTTAGCGACCTGGCTGGCACGCTTACCGGCCGATGCGCAAGATAAAGATGAATGGCGCTACTGGCGTGCATCGCTGTTATTGGAACAAGGTAAAAAAACCGAGGGTGAAGCTATCCTGCGCAGCCTAATGCAGGAACGTGGCTTTTACCCGATGGTTGCAGCTCAAAAATTGGGCGTTCCTTACCCCATTAATGTTGAGGTAGCGACCAAACCGGATGCATCGTTAGCACAGCGGCCGGAAATTATCCGGGTGCGTGAATTGATGTACTGGAATATGGACAATCTGGCCCGTAACGAGTGGAGCTATCTGGTCGCCAGCCGCAGTAAGCCGGAACAGGAAGCACTGGCGCGCTACGCTTTTAACCAGAAGTGGGCGGACTTAAGCGTACAGGCCACCATCGTTGCCAAATTGTGGGACCATCTGGAAGAGCGCTTCCCGCTGGCATGGCCAAAGGAGTTCCGTCAGGCGACAGAAGGCAAAGGGATAACCCCAAGTTATGCCATGGCTATTGCCCGTCAGGAAAGTGCCTGGAACCCGAAAGCACAGTCACCAGTAGGGGCGACGGGGTTAATGCAGGTGATGCCGCGTACCGCTGAACACACAGTAAAACTCAATAATATCAGTGGTTATGTCAATAGCAGCCAATTACTGGATCCGCTTACAAACATTGAGATCGGTACCAGCTATCTGGAAGAGGTTTACCAGCAGTTCGGGCGCAACCGTATCTTATCCAGTGCCGCCTATAACGCCGGCCCATCGCGGGTGAATACCTGGTTAGGTAACAGCGGCGGGCAAGTGGATGCAGTGGCATTCATCGAGAGTATTCCTTTCTCAGAAACCCGTGGCTATGTGAAAAATGTGTTGGCATACGATGCCTTTTATCGGCACTTTATGAATCGCCCAGCGAAGGTGCTGAGTGATGCCGAGTGGCAGCGGCGTTACTAATCCCCCTTTGTACTTGAAGTCGCAGGGGTGTTAGCTACGCGCACTTACCCGAATCACTTACTGGAGTAAGCTCATCGGGATGCGTTTGCTTGCTGCCTACCTGCGACTCCAATTACTTTGGGGTTACTCTTCGTCCTTGACGCTGCGGCGGTGTTAGCGGCGCTCGCGCACCCGAATCACTTACTTGTGTAAGCTCATCGGGGTTTGCTCGCTTGCAGCCTTGCCGCAACGCCAATGACTTTGAGGATACTCCTTCGTTCTGGACGCTGTGGCGGTGTTAGCACACCCGAATCACTTGACTGTGTAAGCTCATCGGGATGCGTTTGCTTGCTGCCTGCCTGCGACGCCAATGACTTTGGGGTTACTCTTCGTCCTTGACGCTGCGGCGGTGTTAGCGGCGCTTACTACCTTGGCGTTGCAGGCTTGTTTACTGGCAGCTCTGCAACGCCAAGTTCTTTGGCTATATCTCACGTTATGGTATGCTCTCGTACTAGTTAAATAGTACCTTGGGTATCTATCATGACAAAACTACGATTGACCGATGATCTGTCGGCTGACGAAATAAACATGCCTAATATCCACAGCCCGGTTAATACTGCTTTCGCGCCAGATCCGGCGTTATCCCCAGAAGATAATCAGCACTGGCTGAGCTTTGTTGCGCTATTGGAAAACGCGATTGCGCAAGACCTGCATTTGCCCTTGCTGCAATTGATGCTGACACCGGATGAGCGCACGGCTCTGGGTACCCGGGTACGTATCATTGAGGAGTTAATGCGTGGGGAATTAAGTCAGCGTGAATTGAAAACCCAGTTAGGTGCAGGTATCGCGACCATTACCCGTGGCTCTAACAGCTTGAAAACGGCCCCGCCACAGCTCAAAAGCTGGCTTGAGACCCAATTATTGACAAACGATGTAAAGCCTTCCTGAGTTTAGTATCACGGTGCCGGGCGTTGATATATTTCGTTGTGAAATGGTACCAGCGCTAACAGCAGTGCCTGGTGATAAACACTAGTGCGGGTCAATTTACCGTCGGTAAAAATACCGATGGCACCACCCTGATGTTTTACATTCGATATGCCGGTTAAAACTGCCATTTCGTCGCCCAGCTCACGGCCTTGGCGAATCCCATGCAATATAATGTCGGGCAGCATTAAGCTGGCAGAACGGGATTCTCCCCGTAACTGTAAGTGTTCAATTACCATCCAGGCAAAGGTCATATTATCTTCAATACCGGCTTCAACCCCAACCCAAAAATCAGCCTCAGGGCGAATCTTACGTGCGTTACTCACACGCTGTCTGGCGCCACTGAGTGTCTCAAGACTGCCGATGGGTTGCAGGGGAACACCGCTATCGACATTGACACCTTCAATACGATACTGGCCGGGGCCATAAACATCATCGAAGGCGAGAGTGATAGCCTTAATCTTTGCAGGGTTGGTAGTTGCGGCAACAACATGGTACATAATGAGTCTAGTATCCTATTCCCTTGGGAGTTGAAGCAGCAGGGCTGTTAGCTGTCTATCTGCCACGCCAACGTCTTTGGGTTTATCTAAAGTAATGGTTTTTGTGCCTATTTTACGCAGTATAACGGAAAAACGACATGTTACAGGTATATCTCGTGCGTCACGGTGAAACCCTCTGGAATGCCTCACGCCGCATTCAGGGCCAATCAGACAGTCCTCTGACCGACATCGGTATCCGTCAGGCCAACTTGGTTGCGCAACGGGTTAGCAGCCAGGGTATCACCCATATTATTACCAGCGACCTTGGCCGCACACAGCAGACAGCTAAAATTATTGCTGATGCTTGCGGCCTAACCATGGTGACAGACTCACGCCTGCGTGAGCTGAATATGGGCGTGTTGGAGGCGCGCCCCATTGAAAGCTTATCGGTGGAAGAAGAGCAGTGGCGTAAGCAGATGGTTAATGGTACCGAGGGCGGGCGTATTCCTGAAGGTGAGTCGATGACTGAACTGGGTAGCCGTATGCATGCAGCGCTGGATAGCTGTCTGAAGTTACCTGCTGGCAGCAAGCCACTGTTAGTTAGCCATGGTATGGCGCTGGGATGTTTGTTGAGTACATTACTGGGTCTGCCCGCGCATGCCGAACGGCGTCTGCGTTTGCGCAACTGTTCGTTATCACGGGTTGATTATCAAGAAAGCCCTTGGCTGGCCTCTGGCTGGGTCATTGAAAGTGCTGGCGATACCGCTCACTTGGATATGCCAGCACTTGATGAGTTACAGCGTTAACGACGGATAGGAATGAGATATTCACATTTCAACGAGGTTGGAGGCCCGTCTTTCGGCCTCCCCTGCGGGAAGAAGCGCTCTATATCGTACCCTCGCCGGCGGGTTAGCCCTAATTGCGGCAGACTGGTACCATAGAGTGTCAGAATGAAGTTTTGCAATCCCTCCAGCGGCCCCTCATAGCTGAACTGCACGTACTCGCCACCTTGCAAGATAACCGGTTGCCCTTCCGGCACATTGCCCGGAACATGTTGTGGCTCAATGGCGGTGGTATAGAAAATCTCCTGCTCATCATCTTTCTCCTGATTAGGGCGGGAGTGATGTAAACCATAGAGCACTGGCGGCAAGTGATCGGCATCACCGAGATATTGTTGCCAAAAATGCGAACGTAGTTCAGTACGATAAGTTGATATCTGTTCAAGCGTACAAGAGTAGCTTTGTGTCAGACCAATCAGGTGCTGTTCAGGCAAGGTGATGAATTCAGGTTGAGGTAGCGTATATTCCCCCAGCCGAATCGGTGGGCAAATCCCAGCCGAGTGCCAATCTTCTGCCCGTCGGTACAGCGCCGGTGTTTGCGCAAACTGTTTTTTAAATGCCCGGGTAAAGGTTTGCTGCGAATCAAAGCGATATTGTAGGGCAATGTCCAGAATAGGACGGCTGGTTAATCGTAACGCTACAGCGGCTTTAGATAACCTTCTGGCACGGATATAGGCACCGATAGCATTCCCGGTGACATCCTTGAACATTCGCTGCAAATGCCATTTAGAATAGCCGGCTTTGGCAGCAACATTGTCCAGTGCTAAAGGCTGGTCTAAATGACTTTCTAGCCAGCTAAGCAAATCACGAATGATACTGGCTTGATCCATAGATCTTCCTCGTAAAGCGGCCTAAATTTAGGGTGTTAGTCATATGAAAAGAATAGCTCTGGCGAATAGTAGCAACTTTTTATGTTCCCGACTGCTTAAGAATTTTGTGGCATAGTGTGTTAAAAAAGAACCTAAGATTTATAAAATGTCTTTTTAACGAATATTTTATTTTTAGTACAAATAGTTAACGCTGAGTAACGTTATTCAGCGGAATGGAGTAAGTGTATGAAAAAGAATTGGATATTCCTTGGTTGTCTGCTTTCATTTGGGGCCATAACTGCTCATGCAGAGGAAATTGGCTCCGTCGATACGGTCTTTAAACTGCTCGGGCCAGATCATAAAATCGTGGTTGAAGCCTTCGACGACCCCGATGTTAAAAATGTAACTTGTTATATCAGCCGCGCTAAAACCGGGGGCATCAAAGGTGGATTGGGGTTGGCAGAGGATACGTCTGATGCAGCAATTTCCTGTCAGCAAGTGGGGCCGATTGAGCTGAGTGACAAAATTAAGAATAAAAAATCCGAAGGTACAGTGGTTTTCCAGAAACGGACTTCTTTGGTGTTTAAAAAGTTACAGGTAGTGCGTTTCTATGATCAAAAGCGTAATGCCTTAATCTATCTGACCTATTCCGATCGCGTTGTCGACGGCTCGCCGAAAAATGCGATCAGCGCCGTTCCGATTATGCCGTGGTAAAAATTGGATAGATATAAAAAAGCCAGCATAGAATGCTGGCTTTTTACTGTGGATAGCAGGCAGAGGTTTACTCTTCCAGGTCACCACAGAAACGGTAACCTTCACCATGGATAGTGGCGATGATTTCTGGTGTGTCCGGGGTGGATTCAAAATGTTTACGAATGCGGCGGATAGTCACGTCAACAGTACGGTCATGAGGCTTCAGCTCACGGCCGGTCATTTTCTTCAACAATTCGCCACGGGATTGAATTTTGCCTGGGTTTTCACAGAAGTGCAGCATGGCGCGGAACTCACTACGTGGCAGCTTATAATGCTCGCCAGCAGGGCTTATCAGTGAGCGGCTATTGATATCCAGCTCCCAGCCATTAAATTTGTAACTCTCAACCAAGCGGCGCTCTTCACCCACGCTACCCAAATTCATGGTGCGTGACAGTAAGTTACGTGCCCGAATGGTTAATTCGCGCGGATTGAAAGGTTTGGTGATGTAATCATCAGCGCCAATTTCCAAGCCAAGGATCTTATCTACTTCGTTATCACGACCTGTCAGGAACATTAGGGCAACACTTGCTTGTTCACGAAGTTCTCGTGCTAGCAACAGGCCATTCTTGCCCGGCAGATTGATGTCCATGATAACTAAGTTGATATCATTCTCAGACAGAATGTGGTGCATTTCTGCGCCATCATTGGCCTCATGAACTACATAGCCTTCCGCCTCGAAAATGCTCTTCAGGGTGTTACGAGTAACTATCTCGTCTTCTACGATCAGAATGTGCGGGGTCTGCATGTTTGCTACCTAAAATTGCCAACAAAATAGAAATAGGAAGTACAGAAGTCTTTGTTATATTAGGATTTTTATTGACTTGTTACTCGTCATCCCGTTCATCACATGACTAAAGTACGTAAACGCGTTCTTGATGCACTTTCCATCAACGTCAACAACATCACTAGCTTGGTCGGGGTGTTACTCCCTACAGCCCCAAAGGTGACAAAAGCGGCGCATATCCTAACCCTATTAACAGCAATATAACAGTGTGAGCCGAATCTACCACCCAACAAAACTACGCTTTGTTGACATATATCAAATTCAATTGTAGCACGTTAACACTTTTGTGAAAAAGACTTACAAGAATACCAGCTTATGCGCGAGTTGGTTAAATTATGTGATCGATT
>NZ_JAZGQE010000209.1:0-7353 GCF_048593885.1 Yersinia sp. 1252 StPb PI
AAGTAAACCTGAAGAGTCTTAACTCCACCTTAATTAGACTAAATCATTAAATTTTTAGCTCTCTCTAGGACACACTCAAATCCTTAATCAACGTGTCATTAGAGGAATAAATACATGCGTACAACACTTTTAACTTTATCACCTGCCGCTTTGTTATTGTTGGCTTCGGCTGGAACGGCCTTTGCAGCAGAATCTGGGCGTAATGCTATGATAACGATAGAGGCTAGCATCGTAACTGCAACCTGTGATGTCTCGGTCACTGACCGATTGAATTTGAATAACCACACAGCAGCCGTTTTCACTGCCCCTAATACTTTTATTGATAAGACGGCACAAAATTTTGATGTGAGACTTATGAATTGTGGGACACCGTCGGCTGAGAATGATACTGCGAGCTTGCTTATTTCGGGTACCACATTGAGTGGTGGCGAGAGCAATATCTTTAACAGCGATAATAGTTCTAATGTTGGTGTCATGATCAAACATAACGGTACAGGCAAGATCCTACAAAGTGGAGAGTCTATTCTTGTCGGAACTGCGGGTGACCCGCCGGGAGCTGGAGATTTTGAAAAATCGATTTCTTTAAGTGCCGCGTTAGCTACCACTAATATATCAGCCATCGAAAATACAACGATTAGTGCACCAATTACATTTAGTTTTGTTTATAACTAACCATTTCTGATGGCAGGTGATGATAACTCCCTGCCATCAGGCAAGAGGAGTTTGAGTAATGAAATTTTTATTTCGCACGCTATCTTTGATATTCGTTGGTTTGACTGCCACTCAAACCGTTCAGGCTGGCGGATTTGGTATTAGTGCCACTCGGCTGATTTACCCACAGGGTGCATCGAGTGTTTCACTCACTTTGCGCAATACGCAACCAGATGCTCCTTATTTGGTACAGACCACAGTCAGCGCTTCTATTGATGGGAAAGGAGTCGCCCCTTTTTTGGTCACTCCGCCGTTATTTCGCCTCGAACCAAATAGTAGCAACCAAATTCGGATTTCTGCTAATGGTGGGGCTTTGCCCAGTGATCGTGAATCGGTTTTCTATATTAATGCTCGGGCTATACCCAGTAGCGTTGCAGGAACAGGAGAAGATCAGCAACAAAGCGTTGGTGGTGAAGTAAAACTGGGCGTTGCGAACGTCATCAAGTTATTTTATCGCCCTGCTGGATTAGCCCCGACTGTCGCCAATGCCCATAAGAACCTACAAATTACCCCAGTGAAAGAGGGATTACAGGTTAATAACGCCTCCCCCTATTTTATTAACTTTGCTGGCATCAGTTTTGCCGGAGAGGCGCTATCTTTGGCGCGCGCCGAAGCCAGTATGATTGCCCCTTTCAGTAGCCATATCTTCCCGACCAAAGTTAAACAAGGGGAGGTCCGCTGGCGGGTGATCAACGATCTTGGAGGTATCGATGCCTTTACTAAAGTGGTGCCGTAATGCGGGTTCTGCGAGCCTTTTCATCTGTGTAGTCGCTCTGCCGGTACAAGCTACTGAAATAGTGGATTTCCGTGCCACCATTGTTCCTGGAACTTGCGAAATTAAGCTAGATCAAGAGTTTTTGGATTTGGGGAGCGTCCAAACAAGCGCGTTGTTATCGGGAGCCGTGGCTGCATCCAATACTTTCTCTCTGAAAGTACAAAATTGTAGCGGGACGGCACCTGGTAGTCAAAAACCTGTTATCCAGGTCACTGGCAATGGTGATGGCAGTGGCAGCAAATGGCTGTTTCGTGACGCTGACTCAGACGCTCAAGGGGTTGGTGTGCTGCTAACTCAAAACATGAATACCGTTCGCCATGATGACAAGCTGCAATTTCAAGGAATAGTCCCGCCAGCCACCGGTGCCGCTATGGCATTTTCCGCAGGGGTATCCTGTATTGATTCGGGGGGCTGTAATCCAACCACCGGTAAACTCATTGCTCGAGTTACCTTCAATTTTCTTTACGATTAAGAGTGCATTATGATTCGAGCCCTTCGTTTGCGAGACTTGCAACTTATCAGTGGCTTACTTCTTAGCCTCTGGGGAAATATCGTTTTTGCTGCTGATGGCGGAATAAGCCTTGGACAAACGCGGGTCGTATTTAATGAAACTGATCGGGCGCGCACTGTTCTGGTTAAGAATGATGGCGATAAAACTTATTTAATTCAGTCTCTGGTTCAACTGGGTCCAGATAATAAACAAGCAGCACCATTTATCGTGACACCACCCTTATTTCGGCTGGAGCCTAATAGCCGTAATTTGCTGCGTATTATACGCCAGAATAAAGGAACATTATCGCAGCAACATGAATCGGTGTTTTATTTATCTGTTCTGGCGATTCCTGCTCAAGCCTCCGAGCTGACAGAGCAGGCCCAGCTATCAATGGGAATTCGTTTTTTGATTAAGCTGTTCTATCGCCCCGATGGGGTGAATATGACCCCGGAAGACGCTTACTGCAAATTACAATTTACCCAAGTCGCTGAGGGTATCCTTGTAGAAAATCCTACACCCTATTTTTTAACGCTGGGGCAATTGAATATTAATCATCGCGCCGTTAGTTTCGAGCAGCACCCGGCAATGATTGCCCCTCACAGTAATCAAATTTATCCAGCTATTTCACCGTTGGCAATGGCTGACTGGCGAGTGATTACCGATTACGGGATCCTCTCGTCGAAATGCGAATATTCACCGCCATAATTTCTGGAGAGTAAATGAAAAGTTTCTGGACTCGCCTGTCATTAATAATGATTGGGAGCTTACTGATGCTGAACAGTTTATCGGTGAGCGCAAATCAGGCTGAACTTAAAGGCATTTCCTTTTATGTGATGCGGGTTATTTACCCGGAAAAAGCCAGTCAGGGTGTTGCATTAACCGTCTATAACAAAAGTGATCAGCCTTTTTTAATGCAATCTTGGATTCGGAGTATGGATCCTCAAACTGGCAGCGTTGCACCGCAGGGCAAAGTCGTTACTCCGATGCCTTTTATTGTCACTCCGCCGCTGCAACGACTGGAGCCTAATAGTGATTTGACCTTGCGTATTCGGCGTACCGGAGGGGAGTTAGCACAGGATCGGGAGTCAGTATTTTATATTGCTACCAAGGCTATCCCATCTACACCTGCGAATATGGCGCAAAACGGCGGTCAATTAACGTTAGCTGTTGTCAGTAATCTTAAACTATTTTACCGCCCGTCCAGCCTGCCGGACAGTGGGGTGGCAGGTGCTTCCTCACAATTACGCTTCCATCTGGAAGGTAATACGCTGGTTGCTGAAAACCCAACGCCGTTTTGGTTGACATTTTCTCGGTTAAAAGTTGGTAACTATTTGTTTGATAGTGCGGCTATGCGCCTGATGGTTCCACCAAAAGGGCAGCAACGCTATAACTTGCCTGCGGGTACAAAGGGGCCAGTTGAGTGGCAATTGCTTGATGAGACAGCATGGAATACGCCATTAGAACAACAAAAATCACTTACTGGCTCATCTCGATATTGATATCCAGTTTACCGACAAACTTATTTTAACTTCTGGTTAATCATATGTTTTTAATTCCAATTTTGTGTATTGGCAAAACAGATAAACCAGGTTGAGCTAAATATCATGAAACGACACGTTAATGGGATAAAAATCTCACCTATATTTACGGGTGCGATATTACTTACGTCTGTTCTGCCCGCTTGGGGCCGGGATTATTTTGATGCCGGGCTGCTAATGCTTGATCAAGAGCAGTCTGAAAAAGTGGATTTGACTCAGTTTGAGACTACCGATCAGGTGCCTGAAGGGGCCTATCTGGTGACGATATTTGTTAATCAGATTGAGCGCGGCGAGCAAACAATCACTTTCCAAAAAGGCTCGCGGAATAAGGTTGAGCCACTCCTCACGCCCGCGTTACTGAATGAGTTAGGCGTGAATACCAGTGCACTGCCGACATTCTCAAATTTACCACTGGATAAGCCAGTGGTAAATTTGCCCGCCCTGATTCCTCATGCGCAGGTGCAATTTTCGCTGGCCAAGTTGCGGCTGGATATCAGTATCCCCCAGGTCGCAATGCAGCCAAATAGTAGCAATCAGGTTGATCCCTCATTGTGGAATCAAGGTATTCCGGCATTTTTGCTGAATTATAACGTGAACGGCAGCCGCAGCCGACGCTCTTCCCAATCAGACTTGGGAACATCAGAGCAAACAAGCCTCTTTGCCAACTTACGGGCGGGGTTGAACTTTGATGCCTGGCGTTTACGCAGCCTGATTACCCATAGCCGGAATACGACGAATGGTGATAATCGTGCGGGTGAAAGTACGCAGGACACCCAGTTTATCAATAGCTACCTGCAGCGGGATATCCAGCCTTGGCATTCTGAAATATTGGCAGGTGAAAGCAGCAGTGGCGGGGATGTTTTTGACAGCATTCCGTTCCGTGGCGTCAAACTTAACTCAACCGAAGAGATGTTGCCCAACAATCTGCGTGGCTTTGCTCCGGTTATCTCTGGTGTTGCGCAAAGTAATGCGAGGGTAACCGTGAGGCAGAATGGCAACATTGTGTATCAAACCTATGTTGCACCAGGCCCGTTTACGCTAAATGACTTGGGGCAGAGTGGTTCTTCAGGTGATTTGACAGTAACGATAACTGAAGCTGATGGCTCCGTTCGCACCCAGACTGTCGCCTATTCAACACTGCCGGTAATGTTACGTCCTGGTGCATTTAAGTATGAACTGACCAGTGGGAAATATAATGGCAGCACCACTGTTGGCTCTCAGGAGTCAACTTTTGGACTCGGCACTTTGGTTTATGGCTTGCCCTATAATCTCACGCTGTATGGTGGTGGACTGGTCGCGGATGATTACTTCTCAAGCGTGGTGGGGAGCGGGTTGTCTTTAGGGAACTTTGGCGCATTGTCTGCGGATGTCACTCAGTCGAACGCTAAGCTGAAGGACGTGGATGACCGGCAAAAAGGGGAGTCTTATCGGTTGCGCTATGCCAAAAATATTGCCAGTACCGGCACATCAATTGATGTCGCGACTATGCGCTACTCGACCCGAAATTATTACAGTTTTTCCGATGTTAACAACAATGGCTACCAATTACGCGACGATCAGTTGCCCTGGTCACAAGACCGTAAGCGCAATAGTTACCAGTTACGTTTGTCTCAGAATATGGGGGATTTAGGATCGCTATATATCTCTGGGATGCGGGATAACTATTGGGACAACAGTAAGGTCAATAACAACCTTACTGCGGGCTATAGCAACAGCTACCACGGGGTGACTTACGGCATGAATTACAGTATTGACCGCATTAAAGGGGACAATAGCTGGCCGGAGAACAGACAGTTATCCATGAACGTTCAAGTACCATTAAGTTTGTTGAGCGGTTCATCACTTGCTAACCGTAGCTTCGCCAGTTATCAGATGACAAATAACAACCAAGGTAGTGTTCAGAATCAGGCGGGTATTAACGGAACATCAATGGATGACCGTCTTTCTTACAATGTGACACAAGGCTGGTCTAACGACGGCAGCAGTGACATGGGGTCGGTGAATACTGGTTACCGTGGCAGCAAGGGCATGGCGAGTATGGGATATAGCTATGGTAGTGGCTACCGCGCGGTGAATATGAATGCCAGCGGCGGGGTGGTGGCACATGCCGACGGAGTCACATTGAGTCAACCTTTAGGCGATACCGTTGCATTAGTCAGTGCACCAGGCGCCAGAGGAAGTAAGGTGATGAGCGGCAATAATCAGGTGGACAGTCGTGGTTATGCGGTGGTGCCTTATCTCTCAAACTACCAGCGCAATAATATTAGCCTGGATCCGGCAACCCTGCCTGAGGGGGTTGACATAACGCAGTCAAGCCAAAATCTCTACCCGACTAAAGGTGCCGTGGTTAAGGCTAACTTTGCAACACGCGTCGGTTATCAAGTATTGGTTACTTTGAGTAAAAGTGGCGGATTAATCCCTTTCGGTGCCGTGGTTGCCGTTGAAGGTAGCGCGGGTGAAGAGCCGAATACCAGCATTGTTGGAGATGCAGGGCAGGTCTATCTCAGCGGGCTACCAGAAAGTGGTCGTCTAAAAGTGAAGTGGGGGGGGGATACTAGCCAGCAATGCAATGTAGCGTTCAATTTGGCGAACACTCCAGCCCCGTCAGCGGCTAATCCGATACGTCATTTGCCATTACGTTGTGAGGTTTAACATGTTGAGCACCGAGAATTTACTCAATAGAGGGGTAAACACCGTGACAAATAAAATAAGCACCACTGGTTTTACGCGGTTACGAATAGGGCTTTGTCTGCTGTCGTTGGGCGTTATTATGCCATTACAGGCAGCTATCATTGAGATTGGTAGTGGTAGCCAACAATGGACAGGCCCAGCCATTAATCAGAATATTTCCACCAGTTTTGGTGACTACTATATGACGCTCAATCCAAATTATGGTCTTGTTGCCATCACGGGGGCGGGAATTCCTGAAACTTTGGGTTGCGTTAATAACACCGCCTTAAGTGATGTTGGTGGAATTCAAGGGTATAAGATTGCTCAAGGTATTTTTTTGGTACCGCAGGCATCTTTCACTATGAATTATCAGTTAAATGCTGGCTCATCAGAAACCATGAGCGGAACTTTTAGCAATTCGGGAGTCCAGGGGATAGTCTCTGGATCTGGAAATGCTGCTGCAACCCCTGCAAATTCTGCCTGGTGTTTATCACCCCGGGCAATCTCGACACCCTCTTTTTTCGAGGAATATAGCGTCCGCAGTGGATCAATAACGGGCAATTGGGTCATTATCACCGATGGGACCCAGCAAGATGGGGTATACCCCATTCCTGAGATGTATTTTAGTAGCAGTGCAATATCGAGTGCTACGAAGGCAAGTATTCTTACTGGCTATCAGGTTAAAGTTTCCACACGGCAATGCTCGATCAATATTAACAAATCGATCAACTTTGGCGAAGTAGAACATAATTCGACTTTGGGGGCTGAATTAGAACTAGTGAAGGATAGTCTGGTGGTGGGATGTACCCAAAATGGCGCTAATCCTGCCGCTAATATTAATATAAAATTTCAGGCTAATTCAGGGCTTTATGATGGTGAGACGACTCGATTATCCCTCAATGAGGGAGGCGGCTATATCACAGGTGAAATAACGGGAGTTACAGGAGCTGGAACATGTAATCTCACGCAAGGTCTGAAGTTTAATGGTGAACCAATGAAATTAGGTTCAATTAATGCGGGTGAATCTAGCGAAGTTTTCTCAAATGAACTCACCTGGCGACTATGTTCCGGTGGCGACACATTACCTGTTGGTAACGTTACCGCCTCGGCAACTGTCGATGTTATTTTTAATTGATAGCCGAATAAGTCTAGTGAACATATATTAT
>NZ_JAZGQE010000020.1:0-42470 GCF_048593885.1 Yersinia sp. 1252 StPb PI
ATTTTGTTTATCGGGCAGAAAAAAGGCACTTCGATCATGTGAAGTATACTCTCTGACAGAAATAAGGATGGATTATCAGCAGCTTAATTTTACATCCTAAAATCAGGAGGATTAAGAAATTGCCTCCTCAACAGGTTATTATATTTGTCACACTATACTGCACGTATTTTCACTGAGAACCAGAGGGTGATAAGCTTTAAAGATAATCCATTCTCGGATTTCAATATTAGTGTAAGACACGTACGAATGAAGTAATGGTTTTGTCGTCAGCTTGATTCTAACTCTCTGATTTTAATTCTCGAATTTGCTGAGAGATGACTTTAAAACGCGCAATTCACCACATCAAACTGCATCATCAGGTGATTCCGGGGACCGAAGCGATGTCATTATCACAGCAACGTAAAACTGGATTAAAGTGCGAAATACGCAGAGATAAGCTATTGGCCCCTCTTGTTAGGGAGGGGCTAACAATTATAACGTGTTGGTGAAGGTTCGGGAGACCACATCCTGCTGCTGCTCGGGCGTCAGGGCGTTAAAACGTACGGCATAACCAGAAACACGGATGGTGAGATTTGGATAGTTTTCTGGATGTTCGATGGCATCCAGCAGCATGTCGCGATTCATGACATTGACATTAAGATGCTGCCCACCTTCCATCGACTCATCATGGTGGAAATAACCATCCAGCAGGCCGACCAGATTATTATTACGCACCGCCGAGTCCTTGCCCAAGGCCGCAGGGACAATCGAGAACGTGTAAGAAATCCCATCTTTGGCATATTTGAACGGCAGCTTACTGACAGAGGTGAGTGATGCCACGGCCCCTTTGCGATCACGGCCATGCATAGGGTTAGCACCTGGTGCGAATGGCATACCGTCGCGTCGGCCGTCGGGGGTATTACCCGTTTTCTGTCCATACACCACATTAGAGGTAATAGTCAGAATTGACTGCGTCGGCACTGCATGGCGATAGGTTGGCAGCTTGCTGATTTTCTTCATAAAACGTTCAACTAAATCACAAGCAATACTATCGACACGCTCGTCGTTGTTACCGTACTGAGGATATTCGCCCTCAATGGCAAAATCGACAGCCAGCCCATCGGCATCACGGATTGGTTTAACCTTGGCGTATTTAATGGCTGAAAGCGAATCCGCCGCTACCGAAAGCCCGGCGATACCGCAGGCCATGGTGCGATAAACATCGCGATCATGTAGTGCCATCAGTGACGCTTCGTAGCTGTATTTGTCATGCATATAATGGATGAGATTCAGGGCGCTGATATATTGCACCGCTAACCAATCCATAAACACGTTGAGGCTAGCCATCACCCGCTCATAGTCCAGCACGTCATCGGTCATCGGGGCACATTTCGGGCCGACCTGAATTTTGAGCTTTTCATCCATGCCACCATTGATGCAATACAGCAGCGTTTTAGCCAGATTGGCGCGCGCACCAAAGAATTGCATCTGCTTACCGATCACCATCGGGCTAACACAGCAGGCAATCGCATAATCGTCGCTATTAAAATCTGGCCGCATCAGATCATCATTTTCATATTGCAACGAAGAGGTCTGAATCGAGACATTGGCCGCATAACGCTTAAATGCCTGTGGCAACGCCTCCGACCATAAAATGGTTAAATTAGGCTCCGGCGCTGGCCCCATGGTTTCCAACGTATTGAGATAACGAAAGGTATTCTTGGTCACTAAGGTTCGGCCATCCAAGCCCATTCCGCCCAGCACTTCCGTGGCCCAAATCGGATCACCGGAGAACAGTGAATCAAACTCAGGTGTCCGCAGGAAACGCACCATGCGAATCTTCATGATGAAGTGATCAATAAGCTCCTGCGCCTGCTGCTCGCTCAACACCCCGTTGGCTAAATCGCGCTCGATATAAATATCGAGGAATGTCGCGGTGCGGCCCAGTGACATCGCACCACCATTTTGCGATTTCACCGCGGCCAGATAACCAAAATAGAGCCACTGAATAGCTTCTTGAGCATTTTTGGCCGGTCCTGAAATATCGCAACCGTAGCGAGCGGCCATGGTTTGAATCTGCAACAGCGCGTGGCGATGCTCAGCCAGCTCTTCGCGCAGGCGAATCACACTTTCCAACTCAATACCTTGCTCAAGTTGTGGCTGTAAATCGGCAAACTGTAGCTCACGTTCCCGCACCAGATAGGCAATGCCATACAGTGCAATACGCCGATAGTCGCCAATAATACGCCCTCGCCCATAGCCATCCGGCAGGCCGGTCAAAATGCCGGATTTACGACATTTCAGCATCTCAGGCGAATAAACATCGAACACGCCTTGATTATGGGTTTTACGTAAATCAGTGAAGATATATTTGAAGTTGGCATCCATCTCACGGCCATAGGCGTCAAATGCGCTTTGCACCATGTTGATACCGCCAAAAGGATGTAACGCGCGCTTCAGGGGTTTATCGGTCTGTAGCCCGACGATTTTTTCCAGCTGTTGTTCAATGTAACCCGCTTTATGGGCAGTGATGGTGGTGGCAATATCATCATCAAAGTCTACCGGCGCATGAGTCGCATTCTCCAAACGAATCCCTTCCATAACCTGCTCCCACAATTTTTGGGTCGCAGGGGTGGCGCCGGAGAGAAACGACTCATCACCTTCATAAGGTTGATAGTTCTGCTGGATAAAATCTCTGACATTAATTTCGCTATGCCAATTGTTCCCGCTAAATCCGAGCCATGCATCGGCATATTTTTTATTATTTACATCAACATCAATCTTCATGAACAAACTCCAATAAACAGAATATAGCTGGTGATTTCATGGGCTTTAGGGTCAAAAAACAGCCTCGGGAACCGCTGCGCTCTGTTGTGCGTAGCCAAGGCGGACCGCATCAAGCGCAATCATTTTTTCTTCATTGGTGGGGATAACTGCGGCAACGACCCGTGAGCGGGCGGTAGTGATGACATGAGAGGTTCCATGCTGTAGCCGGTTGTTTTTACCGTGATCGATGTCGATACCAAAAACGGCCAGATGCTCCAGCGTTAACTGACGGATAAGCGATGAGTTTTCGCCAATTCCCCCGGTCAGAATCAGGCCGTCGAACCGGCGCAGCGAACTGATATGTCCGCCAATATGGCGTGCAAGGCGGTGCACAAAAGTATGTATCGCCAGACGCGCCGCTTCATGCCCCTCGTGATAGGCTTTCTCCAGCGTCCGCATATCAGCAGACAGACCGGAGATCCCCAATAAACCGGACTCCTTATTAAGCATATGATCCAGATCTTCCAGACTTTTCCCGGTTTGGCGCGCCAGATATGCCAGTGCGCCAAAGTCCACATCACCACTGCGTGTTCCCATGACCAAACCGTCCAATGGGGTCATGCCCATCGATGTATCAACGCTTTTGCCGTCCTGAACCGCGCAGACAGATGCACCATTCCCCAAGTGAGCGATAATCAGGCCGCAATCGCTCCCATCAAATCCGAAGAAACTCGCGGCAAGCCCTGCCACATAGCGATACGACGTGCCATGAAAACCATAACGTCGTACCCCCTGTTCGCGGAAATAGCGGTAAGGTAGCGCATAGAGATAAGCCTCCGGTTTTAATGTTTGATGAAAACCGGTATCAAATACGGCGACTTGTTTAATGCCGGGAAATAGCTGGCGTGCCGCCTCAACGCCGTGCAAATTGGCGTAGTTATGCAGCGGAGCCAGTGGCGAAACCTTTTTGATTTCCTCCACCACCCAATCATCAATCAGCACTGATTCACTGAATATTTCACCACCATGGGCAATACGGTGGCCAATCAGCGAAATTGATTTATTAAGGCCACGCTTTTCCAGCTCATCGGCAATCGCTGCCAATGCATCAACATAATTCCATTGAGCCAATTGAAATTGAGTGACTCTATCAATCCGCAAAAAAGGTTTTTCAGTGCCAATACCGTCGGCAATCCCGCAGATTACCGCGTCACAATTGTCGGCGGTCAGCACTGAAAATTTAATGGATGATGAACCACAGTTAATAACCAAAACTGTAGGATTTAATGTCATGTGATTACTCCGCCCGTGTTTTTTGGGCAAAACACGGACTTTTAAGCGCCGTACTTATATTAATTTGTAGACGATGTTGAAGATGGTCAACAGACCGACGAGGGTAACAAAATAGTTTTCTGGCCGGCCTCTGAAACGGGCCAGAGAAGGCAGTTTATGAACGGCGTACATAGGCAGCAGACACAGTAGTGAGGCGATAATTGGTGCCCCCATGGCTTCAATCAAATCAAGGATATTCGGGTTGAGATAAGCCACCACCCAGGTTGATCCCATGATGAAAAACATACTGACCAGATTAAGCTTGCCACCGGATATTTTAGTTTTATCGCCTTGGTAGCCGAACTTAATAATCAGACCATTGAGACCTTCCAACGTACCGAGATAATGTCCGAAGAAAGATTTAAAAATAGCGACCAGCGCAATCAGTGAAGCGGCATATTCCAGCGTAATGGAGAAGGTCGATTTGCTACCGGACATGGCAGAAAAATGGTTTGCCAGATAAGACAGCACTGGAATATTTTGTGCCTTAGCTTCTGCCATATTTTGCGGCGACAGCGTAAACAGGCAGCTAAAGGCAAAGAACATCACCACAGCCACCATCAACATGCTGGCCTTACTAATAATCTGAGAGCATTTTTTCTCAGTAAAATCCCGGCCAAACTCCGGTTCATATTCTTCACGCTTTGAGACCACGAAAGAAGAGACAATCGGCGAGAAATTGAAAGAGAACACCATGATGGAAATACCCAACCACACCGTCACCAGTATGCCATCGTGTCCTAGCAGAGAAATCTGGCTCAAATCCACCTGCTCAATAACCGAGGCATTCCAGTAAGGGATCAGTGAGAGTGAGATTAATACCAGACAAGTAATAAACGGAAATACCAGAAAACTCATCACCTTAACCATCAGGTCTTTACCGAAGTAAATCACCCCAGCCATCAGCAATAGCAACGCCAGCGCCACCACACCACGGTTTAGCGGAGCCAGTTGGAGTTGATGTTCCCAGAAGGTCATAAAGGTATTGGTGATGGTTACGCCGTAAATCCACAACAACGGACAAATTGCGAAAAAATAGAGGAAGGTAATCACCACACCACCGGTTTTACCGAAGTGTTCTTCCACGGTCTCCGTAATATTGCCTGAACAGTTACTGCCAGATAAACATAAACGCGCCAATGCCCGATGACAGAGAAAGGCAATCGGATAAGCCAACACCAACATAATTAAAATAGGAATTAAACCGCCGAAACCTGCGCGGATTGGAAAGAATAAAACGCCTGCCCCTATTGCTGTGCCAAATAATCCCAAAGTCCAGGTTGTATCTGATTTACGCCACGTTTTTGTTTCGATTGCGGTAGTGGTTGTAATAGCATTATCGATATCCATTAATAAATTCCTTATTAATATATTTTACGAAATACTGCCTAATCCCGTTATTTGTGATAAGCGCGATAAATCAATATTGCCGCCTGATATAATGCTGACGGTCTTTTTGCCGGTGATATAATCTTTTAGTTTGCCGCTTAATAATGCTGCGGATGCTAATGCACCTGCACCTTCGGTAATAATCTTGTTACGCTGAATAAGGTCAATCATACTTTTTCTTATTTCATCTTCACTGACCAGTACAATGTCGGTAACCAATGTTTTGACGATTTCAAAAGGTAACGTACCTGGGCGAGTCACATCACAACCATCGGCAAGCGTACCGGTTTTACGATGATTAGTAATACTGCCGCTATAATAAGATGCCGCCATGCCGTGAACATTCTCTGACTGGACGCCAATAATATTAATGGTTGGATTAATAGATTTAATTGCCAGCGCGATACCGGCAATTAATCCACCGCCACCAATAGGGACAATCACATTATCGACATCATAGAGATCTTCGAGTATTTCCAGCCCGATAGTGCCCTGACCAGCAATCACTTTTTCATCATCGAAAGGGTGAATAAAAATACGGTGTTCCATTTCAATAATTTCACTGGCTTTTGCTATGGTATCGTTGAAATTCTCACCATGTAGCACCACCTGTGCAGAATATTCACTGGTCGCCGCAATTTTTGATTTAGGGGCGCAATTTGGCATCACCACCTTGCTGTTAATCCCCAACATGGCACAGGATAAAGAAACCCCTTGCGCATGATTACCCGCCGAACAAGCCACAACCCCTTGCCTTCTCTCCTCTTCGCTGAGTGAGCTGAGCTTATTGAATGCACCGCGAATTTTGAATGACCCGGTACGTTGCATGTTCTCAAACTTCAGATAAATCTCGCCATGACAGCGCTCACTCAGATAATTCGACCTCGCTAATCCTGTTTTGTAGATATGCCCTCTCAATCGTTTTTGTGCATCAATTACATCATTGATAGTTATTGGTAAGTCACTGTAAATTTTCATCTTTCATAGCCTTGCAGATTAAAATTCCTAAGAATTATGTATTTTGCTTGGCAGGATGCTACGACACAAAAAACTGCATTAATGTGATGATTGCAGCAAAAAGACGCGGAGTTGATCTTCCAACCAGTTGTTTGTTTCGAAAAATGCAACGCGGTCGACACTCTACAATTTGGATTAGTTTTTATAATCTAAAACGGGCTTGCTCAGTTCGATTCGCCCTGCCACAAAAACAAGCCGCATCCTTGCGGCTTGAGCATTACGTCAAATCAAGTAAGGTGTTTAATTGCGCTATCTGTTGTCGCCACTGGCATTGCAGCTCTGGCTTCTGATGCTTGAACTTACGTGCCAGATCCTGTTTCAGCTTACTTTCCAATTCCAACAACTCAGCCAACAACTGCTCTTCTTCACTTTCCACTAACATTATCGACTCAGGTTCGAATGTGGAGGCGGGCACAGAAACTGATGCAGGTTTATCGGCCAAAATGGCATAGACCGGTTCTAGATGATGCCACTCTTCCAACCGCTGCTTATCGATTAACCAAAAACGATTGCAGCTTTGTTCAATCAATGTACGGTCATGGGAAACCAGCAACACCGCACCACTGAAGGTTTTCAGCGTATTTGCCAGCTCTTCTTTACCTTCCATATCAAGATGGTTAGTCGGTTCATCAAGCAGTAGCAATGAATAGTTAGCCAGTGTCAGGCCGATAAATAACAAGCGTGAACGCTCTCCACCACTCAAGGTGCTAACCAGCTGCTGATGCCGAAGATAGGGGAATCCGGCACCGATCAACGCCATTTTTCGCTGATCTTCGGTCAAGGGTGCAAAGGGGGCTAAAGCCTCGGATAGAGTGTCTTTATCACGCAGTTGTTGCAGACTTTGGTCGTAATAGCCCACACGTACTTTAGGGTGGAACGTCACTCCCACGTCGGCGGTCTCTGGTTGGCTAAAGGCCCGCCATAGGCAGTGCAACAGAGAAGATTTACCGCAGCCATTGCGACCTACCAATGCAACGCGATCACCGCTTTTGACCCGAAATTGTGCCAATTCAAATAGCACCGGTGCCTGAGCCGCTGGTCGAACCCGTAAATCTGAGAGTGCCAGCACTCGGTCTGCCGCCAGAGCTTCGCCATTTAGGCGCAATTGCCACTGATTACCGGCGGTGACCTGAGTTTGCTCATCCTTGAGGCGATCGACCTGTTTCTCCATTTGTTTAGCCTTACGCGCCAGTTTTTCGTTGTCATACACGCTGCCCCAGATGGCCAGTCGCTTGGCGCTTTTCGCTACCCGATCAATTTCCTTCTGTTCGGCTAAACGGCGATGACTGTCCGAGATATCTTTCTCCGCCAATGCCTGCCGTGCCTGAGTGCATGGCAGGCGGATAAATTGCAGATTTTTGTCACGCAAAATCCAGGTACAGTTGGTCACACGATCCAGCAAACTGCGATCATGTGAAACCAGTACAAAACTGCCACCCCAATTCAGGAGAAACTGCTCCAGCCACAGCAGGGTAGGTAAATCCAAATGGTTATTGGGTTCATCCAATAGCAGCAAATCTGGCTGGCGGATCAGTGCTCGTGCCAGCAACAGACGCGTATGCTGACCACCACTTAACGTACCGGCAGTCAGCGTCCAAGTGGGTTCATCAAACCCCAAGCTGACGAGCAAAACCTCTGCTTGCCAACGTTCTGGTTGATGCAGGCTATTGGGGAGATGATTGAGCACCGCATCCAGTAAGGTGCAATCATCTAAAGCGGCGGGGAGATGTTGTTCAACCCGTGCCATCAGGCACTGGTTGGCGGTAGTGATAGTACCGGCCGTGGCGGGAAGATCACCGCTGAGGATTTTCAGCAGAGTGCTTTTTCCACAACCGTTATGGCCTATCAAACCAATGCGGTCACCTTTTTTCAGGCCGAAGGAAATCTCAGCCAGCAGTGGGCCGAAAGTGTTGTCGTAACCGACAGATTTTGCAGAAAGTAATGTGGTCATTGCTTACTCAAGTTTTACAGGCATAGAGATGCCTATCGTCAATAAAGCCGACGATAACCGGTAAGCCGGAGGGAAGTTGTCAGAGTGTTAGTTAGCTTCGCTCAAGCAAGTTATCGCAGCACGATACCGGTAACGCTTGAGCAATCACGATCACTAAAGACGAGTGAATAAAGAAACAATTCACGGGTCAACATAGTAATCCTCCTTAATATAATTCTGGTTAATGTATGACCTCATTATATTTAGTTTCTTCACTTTCTGCCAGTGCCGTCAGAAGGCCATAGACCGTGGTGGCTGCGGGTGTTTTTTGGCTAAGTACAGCTACGCGATTATCTCGTCCATCCAGCCAAACCAACTACTGACCCGCGTGCGATTGCCTGATTCAACCATTATCGGCCTTGAGCCCCGGATGGCGCTGGCATCAAACTTATGCGCTTGTCGAGCCAAGCTTAGTTCGCTAACTAAAACATCAATTAACAATAAATATGTCTTGATGTAACATTCGATCATACATGATAATGCTTATTATATTGATACTCGTTATCATTTCCGTGCTAAATATATGGACACACAGTTGAATAAAACACCGAGGTTGAACGACGAACCTGCTGTCGAGTATCCGACAGCAAGTAAGCCCTTGTCTGTCACCAGCGAACAACTGCTGGGAGAGCACGGTGTCGCCTTTATCGTCCATCAAGGCGAACACTATCAACTGCGCCAGACCAAGGCCGGCAAACTAATACTGACCAAATAACATACACAGAACCCACGTCATGGGTATTACAGCAAAACAGCAGCCGTACAGAGGCGAGGGCCGAGTAACGGGCCGCTAATACTGCTGTAGCATCAAAAGACGAAGGGGATAGCAAGCCACCCAGATTCTCGAATCAAGGCAGCCAGCAACCTATATATCTGTTTTATTCGCATAGAAAATATGGAGAATTGCCGACATGCCTCGTTTCATTTCTGACCGTTTCCGCTGGTCCCCACTCAGTTTGGCGATCGCTTGCACACTGCCTTTGGCCGTTCAAGCGGCTGATACCACTACCACGCCGACAAGCAGTAAAAAACACACTACCGATACCATGGTGGTTACGGCAACAGGTAATGAGCGCAGTAGCTTTGAAGCACCGATGATGGTAACCGTGATTGAAGGTACCTCGCCGACCAGCGAGACCGCCACCTCTGCGGCAGATATGCTGCGCAAAATACCGGGGCTGACCGTCACCGGCAGCGGGCGGGTCAACGGCCAGGATGTGACACTACGTGGCTACGGTAAGCAAGGTGTATTGACTCTGGTTGATGGTATTCGCCAAGGTACCGATACCGGCCATCTGAACGCCACTTTCCTTGATCCGGCACTGGTGAAACGTGTTGAAGTGGTGCGTGGCCCATCTGCCCTACTGTACGGCAGTGGCGCATTAGGTGGTGTTATCTCTTTTGAAACTGTCGATGCCGCTGACTTGCTGTTAGCGGGCCAAAATACCGGTTACCGCGTTTACAGCTCTGCGGCTACCGGTGATCACAGTTTCGGCCTGGGTGCCAGTGCCTATGGCCGCACCGATGATGTTGATGGCATTCTCTCCTTCGGTACCCGTGATATCGGCAATATCCGTCAGAGTAATGGTTTTGATGCACCAAATGACGAAACCATCAGTAATGTGCTGGCAAAAGGAACCTGGCATATTGACCCGATTCAGTCACTGAGTGCTAATCTGCGCTATTACAACAACAACGCAATAGAACCCAAAAATCCACAAACCAGTGCGGCTTCCAGTGGCAATGTCATAACCAATCGTTCAACGATCCAACGTGATGCCCAACTCAGTTACCACCTTAAGCCACTGGATCAGGAGTGGTTGAATGCCACCGCACGGGTTTACTACTCTGAAGTGGAAATCAATGCACGGCCACAAGGTTCAGCCGAAGAGGGACGTAAACAAACCACGGAAGGCGGAAAGCTGGAAAACCGGACGCGTTTGTTTACCGACAGCGTTGCATCACACCTGCTGACTTACGGCACAGAAGCCTATAAACAAGAGCAGACGCCGGGAGGCGCGACGACCAGCTTCCCACAAGCAGATATCCGGTTTGGCTCCGGCTGGCTACAAGATGAAATCACCCTGCGCGACCTGCCAGTGTCCATTTTAGCCGGTACCCGTTATGACAACTATCGCGGCAGCAGCGAAGGCTATGCTGACGTCGATGCCGACAAATGGTCATCACGCGGCGCAGTGAGTGTTACCCCCACTGACTGGTTGATGCTGTTTGGCTCCTATGCCCAAGCTTTCCGCGCACCAACCATGGGCGAGATGTACAACGATTCACGGCATTTCCCCGGCAATTACTGGGTACCCAATCCGAATCTAAAACCGGAAACTAATGAAACCCAAGAGTACGGGTTCGGCCTGCGTTTCAGTGACTTGCTAATGGCTGAAGATGACCTGCAATTCAAGGCCAGCTACTTCGATACCAATGCGAAAGACTACATCAACATGACTGTCTCGCGCACAACCACCACATCAGTGAATATCGAGCGGGCAAAAATTTGGGGTTGGGATGCCACCATGAGCTACAAAACAGCCCTGTTTAACTGGGATCTGGCCTATAACCGTACCCGGGGTAAAAATCAGAGTACCAATGAATGGCTCGAATCCATTAGCCCGGATACCGTCACCAGCGTAGTGGATATCCCGGTTGCCAGCAGTGGTTTCGCGCTGGGTTGGATTGCCACATTTGCTGACCGCTCCAAACCGTTAAGCACCGGTAAACGTCAGGCCGGTTATGGTCTCAATGATTTCTATGTCAGCTATAAAGGCCAGGAACAACTGAAAGGTGTCACCACGACCGTGGTTCTGGGCAACGCATTCGACAAAGAGTACTACGCGCCGCAAGGCGTGCCACAAGATGGCCGCAACGCGAAGCTATTTGTGAGTTACCAGTGGTAATTCATTAAAAAAAGATAGTCTGAAACTACTCATCCGGTAATCCAATTTATGGATTACCGGATTATCATTTAACGCTGTCACCTGCATATAAAAAATCAATAGAACGAGGATGTCATCAATGAGCAAATCTATATATGAGCAGTACATACAAGCCAAAGCGGATAACCCAGGCAAATACGCGCGTGATTTAGCGACACTAATGGGTATTTCAGAAGCGGAACTGACTCATAGCCGTGTGGGTCATGATGCAAAACGCTTACAAGGTGATGCCCGCACCCTACTGGCCGCATTGGAGGCGGTGGGAGAAGCCAAAGCTATCACCCGCAACACCTATGCCGTGCATGAGCAGATGGGCCGTTACCAGAATCAACATCTGAACGGTCATGCGGGTTTAATCCTTAACCCGCGTGAATTGGATTTGCGGTTGTTCCTCAATCAGTGGACCAGTGCATTCACACTGTCAGAAGAGACACGCCACGGCGTGCGCCATAGTATCCAGTTCTTTGACCAGCAGGGTGATGCGTTACATAAAGTCTATGCTACTGAACAGACGGATAGGGCGGCTTGGCAAGCCGTGCTGGAGAAGTTTATCAGTACAGAAAACCCAGCGTTGCCATTAGAAGTACTGAGTACACCTGAAGTGGCCGAGCCAACAGTTGATGATGCCACCGTGGATACCGAATGGCGTGCCATGACCGATGTACACCAATTCTTCCAGTTGCTTAAGCGCAATAATTTGACCCGCCAGCAAGCATTCCGCGCCGTCGGGGATGATCTCGCCTATCGTGTTGATAACCGTTCACTGACACAACTACTGAATATCGCCCAGCAGGATCAGAACGAAATCATGATTTTTGTGGGTAACCGCGGCTGCGTGCAAATTTTCACCGGTTTAATTGAGAAAGTGGCCCCGCATCAAGACTGGATTAACGTTTTCAATAAACGCTTTACGCTGCATCTGATTGAAACTGCTATTGCTGAAAGCTGGATCACCCGTAAACCAACCAAAGATGGGTTTGTCACCAGTTTGGAACTGTTTGCCGCCGATGGTACCCAACTTGCTCAACTTTATGGCCAACGCACCGAAGGGCAATCAGAACAAAATCAATGGCGTGAGCAGATTGCCCGCCTGATCAATAAGGATATCGCTGCATGAGACTAAGGCTGCTGTCACTCCCTTTCATTCTGTCACTGAGCGCCGGTATTCTGCCGCTAAATACATTCGCCGCAGAACGTATTGTCACCATTGGTGGTGATGTAACAGAAATCGCCTATGCACTCGGTGCTGGTGGCGAGATTGTGGCGCGTGACAGCACCAGTCTACAACCGCAGGCAGTGCAGAAGCTGCCTGACGTGGGGTACATGCGAATGCTCAATGCCGAAGGGATTTTGGCGATGAAACCGACCATGCTGTTGGTCAGCGCACTGGCTCAACCCTCATTGGTACTCAAACAGGTTGCCGACAGCGGGGTTAACGTGGTTACCGTACCGGGACAAACCACGCCGGAAAGTGTAACGGCGAAGATTAGTGCGGTCGCCACAGCGCTTCATCAGCCAGAACAAGGCCAAAAACTGATTAAGGACTACCAACAACGTTTAGCTGCGGTGAGCAGTACGCCACTGCCGGTAAAAGTGCTGTTTGTTATGAGTCACGGTGGCCTGACACCGATGGCTGCCGGTCAAAATACTGCCGCAGATGCCATGATCCGTGCCGCTGGTGGTAGCAATGCCATGCAAGGCTTTAGCCGCTACCGCCCACTGTCACAAGAGGGGGTTATCGCCAGTGCGCCAGACTTATTGCTGATTACCAGTGCCGGTGTGAAAGCACTGGGTGGCAATGAGGGGGTCTGGAAATTACCCGGTATAGCCCTGACACCCGCGGGTCAACATAAGCGCCTATTAGTGGTGGACGACATGGCATTACTTGGCTTTGGCTTGGAAACGCCGCAAGTGCTGACGCTGCTGCGCAAAGGCATGGAACAAGCGCAATGAATTGCCGTATCCATCCACGCCTGATGCTGAGCATCTTACTGATGGTTCTAATCTTATTAGCACTCGGCTCGGCCAATATGGGGGCTTTGACACTCTCGTTCCGTACCTTGTGGCATGCATCATTAGATGATGCCATGTGGCATATCTGGCTGAATATCCGCCTGCCGCGCGTGTTGTTGGCGGTGGTTGTCGGCTGCGCGCTGGCGGTTTCCGGTGCCATCATGCAAGGGTTATTCCGTAACCCGCTGGCTGACCCCGGCCTATTGGGTATCAGTAGTGGTGCCGCTTTGTGCGTCGGGCTAATTATTGTCATGCCATTCAGCCTGCCGCCACTATTAGCACTTTACAGTCATATGGTCGGCGCGTTTATTGGCAGCCTGGCCATCTCAGCCATTATTTTTACCCTCAGCCGCTGGGGCCATGGCAACTTATCCCGCCTGCTACTGGCTGGTATCGCCATTAATGCGCTGTGTGGTGCGGCGGTCGGGGTGCTGACTTATATCAGTGATGACCAGCAATTACGCCAGTTCTCACTCTGGAGTATGGGGAGCTTAGGCCAGGCTCAATGGTCAACACTGATGGTGGCGGCTTCTTTGATCCTACCCGCCTGTGTTCTTGGATTATTACAGGCGCGTCAGTTGAATCTGTTGCAGCTAGGAGATGAAGAGGCACACTACCTCGGTGTTAATGTACGCCAAGCCAAGCTGCGTTTGCTATTACTGAGCGCCATCTTGATCGGTGCCGCGGTGGCTGTCAGTGGAGTTATCGGTTTTATCGGGCTGGTCGTGCCACATCTTATCCGCATGCGTATCGGTGCTGACCACCGCTGGTTGCTGCCCGGTGCCGCACTGGGTGGGGCTTGTCTATTACTGACCGCCGATACTCTGGCCCGTACCTTAGTCGCCCCGGCTGAAATGCCGGTCGGGTTGATAACCAGCCTACTGGGTGGCCCTTATTTTCTATGGCTGATTTTACGTCAGCGGGAGCAACTCAGTGGTTGATATAGCAGGGCTTAATATAGCTGGAGTTAATCAGGCAGTAACACCGACGGCGTTATTGGAGGCTAATCAGCTCGCCTATCATGTGCAGGGCCAGAGGCTAATCAAGAATGTTTCGCTACAAATTGCCAGCGGCGAAATGGTAGCTATTATCGGGCCGAATGGCGCGGGGAAATCAACCCTGCTGCGCTTGTTAACCGGTTACCTCACCCCTTCTGATGGTGAGTGCCAATTGCTCGGCAAAGATCTGAAGAGCTGGCAGCCACAGGAATTGGCCCGTACCCGTGCAGTCATGCGGCAATACAGCAGTCTGGCTTTTCCATTTAGTGTTAGCGAAGTGATTCAGATGGGCCGTGCCCCTTATGGCGCGGCACAAGATAGGCAAGCTGTAGAAGAGGTGATGGCTCAAACGGACTGTTTGTCACTGGCACAGCGTGACTATCGCGCACTGTCTGGTGGTGAGCAACAACGGGTACAATTAGCCCGCGTATTAGCACAATTGTGGCAACCACAACCGACACCACGCTGGTTGTTCCTTGACGAACCGACCTCCGCATTAGATTTGTATCATCAACAGCATACCCTGCGCCTATTGCGCCAGCTCACCCACCAAGAACCCTTGGCGGTGTGCTGCGTGTTACATGATTTGAATCTGGCCGCACTCTATGCCGATCGTATTTTGCTGCTAGCACAGGGCGAACTGGTGGCCTGTGGCACACCAGCGGAAGTGCTCAATGCCGAGACGCTGACTCGCTGGTATCAGGCAGATTTGGGGATTTCACGCCACCCTGAAACCGCACTACCACAGATCTATCTGCGCCAGTAAATGATACACATTGCGAGGCTCAAAGCGAGCGGCCAGTCAGACTGCCGACAAATCACGATGATGCGATCTGAAGCCGTGAGAATAGGCAAAAGAGTAAAACGTCGCGCCTGGGATGGCGCAGCTCGAACCACCAAGGGCGATTTTACCATCTGCCTATTCTCTGCACCGCCGACACTTTGTCATTAGCCTCACCCGTCTAAGGCTAGCTTTGCTTTTCTAACACCACCTGCGGTTCTGCATCAGCCAACAATTCATAAATTGCCTTACCAACGATTTGCACTGCCCGTTCGATTTCTGCGGTCATTGGTTTGCTGTAGCTGAGCCGCAGGCAATTGCGGTATTTCCCTGAAGCTGAACTAATAAACCCAGCGGCAACCTGTACCCCCTGTGGTAATAAGCAGCGATTAAGCCGCAAGCTATCAAATCCATGAGGCAATTCGACCCAGAGCATAAAGCTGCCCTGCGGCCTGCTCAGACAGGTACTCGGTGGAAAGTATTTCATTACCCAACCGGTCATAATATCGCGGTTACGTTGATATTGGCGGCGCATCCGGCGCAAGTGCTGCATGTAATGCCCTTGCTTGATAAACTCAGCCATCGCCAGTTGTGGCAACGACGCCACCCGCCCGGCAGAAATATATTTCATGTGCAGCGCTTTCTCTAAATAGCGCCCCGGTGCAATCCAACCAATGCGTAAACCAGGTGCCACCGTTTTAGAAAAAGAACTGCACAGCAGTACCCGACCATCATCATCAAATGAGGCAATGGTCGGTGGGCGCGGATATTGATAAGCCAACCCGCCATATACATCATCTTCAATAATCGCCACATCATAGCGCTGAGCTAAGGTCAGTAAAGCCTTCTTGCGTTCGTCCGGCATATTGTAACCCAGAGGGTTATTGCAGGTTGGAGTAAGCTGAATCACTTTGATCGGCCATTGATCCAGTGCCATTTCCAATGCCTCCAGACTGATCCCCACCACCGGATCGGTCGGGATCTCAATCACCTTCATTCCCATCCCTTTCAGGGTTTGCATCGCACCGTGAAAACTGGGGGAATCGATAGCAACAATATCACCGGCCTGACAAACCGCCCCCAATGCGATAGCCAATGCGCCATGGCAGCCAGAAGTAATAATGATATTTTCAGCCGACTGATGATTACCGCTATCCAGCATCAGCCGGGCAATTTGCTCACGCAAAACCGGGGTACCATAAATATTGTCGTACTCCAGCACTTCCTCGCTTTGGTGTAGGCTAATTCGGCTAAGCAATCGACTGAGTATTTTTAGTCCTGGCCCAGACAGGTCGGGCGAACCGACGCCCAAATGGATAACATTCGCTTGATCGCCCCTGGTCAAAAATGCCAGCGTATTTTCCCACTGTGATACCTCTACCGGCCGCTGGGCATGGGTGCATGTCGCCGGTAAGGAAGGCAGGTTTGAACTGCAACGCACGAAATAGCCCGATTTCGCGCGCGCTTCAATTAGCAGGCACTCTTCCAGCTGCCGATAAGCCTGCTGGACGGTACTGATACTGACACCATGCTCGTCACTCAATACTCTGACAGAAGGCAGCCGCTCCCCTGCAATATACAGCCCCTCTTTAATCCGTTGACTAAGAATATCAGCCAGTTGTTGGTAACGAGTCATTGATATCACCTGATAAATTGAGTGGGACCAGTACAGATGGCGCTTATTTGTACCATTCAGTTTATATATCGCATATCTGTATGGAAATAATAGTCCCCATTTGCATCTGTAATGTTTTTCGCCAAAGTTTCATGCTAGTGGCTCACCTAATGACGGGGAGTCGATGATGAATAATATAATTGAAGATCAAATAGATGAATGTTGTTTATCGGCTGCTCGAGCAACGAAAAGCCGCCACAATATTTTTATTCAAGTGTGGCTGAAAGCATACAGATACCTATACCAGTGTAATGAACGACGTAAAACCGCGAATACACTGTCAAGATTGAATTCAGATCAATTAAAGGATATTGGCCTAAGCCGGGATGATATCAAACGGGATTACAGCCGCCCGTTCTGGCGCTGAGTTAGGGTTCTCATGGCAGTAAATAAGCTTAAAGCTGAATAGACTGGCTTCGGTGTAATACCGTACCGAAGCCAGTATTATTAGTTAGAAATCATAACCGACGGTTGCCAGCACTGAGCGCTCAGCACCCCAGTAGCAATAAGAGGTGTTGTAACAGGCTGCGACGTATTTTTTGTCGGCGATATTATTCACATTCAATTGAACAAATGCCCCTTTCAACGACGCAGCCCAAGTGCCTAAATCAGCACGGACAGAGGCATCGCCCAGTGTATAAGAGGGGACGCGCAAAGTATTAGCATCATCAGCCCACTGCTTGCCAATATAGCGGATACCCGCACCAATATTGATGCCGTAACCTGCTTCATATTGCGCCCACAGTGATGCCATATTTGACGGCGCTAATACTGGTGTATTGCCATCATTACCATCAATAGCATCTTTGAATTTCACCCGATTATAGGTATAGCCCGCAATCACACTTAACCGGTCATTAACCTGGCTTCTGGCCTCCAGTTCCAACCCCTGTGAATTAACTTTACCGGCTGGCACAAAATAGGTCGCCGGCACGGCACGGTTTGCCACATCATTTTGTGTCAGGTCATATAAAGCGGCGGAATAGAGTGAAGTGCTGCCCGGCGGCTGATATTTGATACCGACTTCATACTGCTCGCTGGTCATCGGTTTCAATAAGTTTTGTTGGGCATCCGGGAACAGACTTGGCGTGATGGCCTGACTGTAGCTGACATAGGGTGAAATGCCGCTGTCGAAGCTATACAGTAATGCCGCGCGCCCACTGGCATGTTTATCGGTACGTTCATCGGTGCTATTGGCAGTCTTATTAATGTTTTCAGTTTTCATCCGGTCATAACGGCCTGATAGATTCAGGTGCCAATTATCCAGCGTCATTTCATCTTGCAAATAGATGCCACTCTGTTCATAGCGGCGGTTTAAATAGGAGGTGTTGATGCCCGGAGTGGTCAGCAGATAATCGCTATAAAGCGTGCTCCCCGCCGAAATACCGGTGTAAGGGTTCAGTGTGGTCGCAAAAGCGCTGTCGCTGCGCAGATTATTGCTGAACTTCTGGAAATCAAAGCCCAGCATCACCTTATGTTCAACTGCGGCGGTAGCAAAATCAGCACCCAGTTGGTTATCAATAGCAAACGCGTTGAGCGAGGAATCCTCACCGGAATAATAGCGATTCATCAGAGTGCGATCGCTATTCCATCCTCCCTGATAAACCTGTTCTAACTGAGTATTGGAATGGGTGTAACTGGCATTCTGGCGGAATGACCAAACATCATCAAATTTATGTGAAAATTCATAGCTATAGATTTGCTGCCAACGTTTAAATACATTGTGGTTACTTTCGCCATCAAAGAAGCCACGGCTTAATTTCTGCCCATAGATGCTGCCATCAGCCGGCACCGAACTGTGGTAACCACCAGAAGGGTCTTTTTGCAAATTAGCCCGCAATAACAAAGAGGTATTCTCATCCGGCTGCCACAATAATGAGGGTGCGATGGCATAGCGTTCTTCACGCTGATGGTCGTACATGGTGTCACTGTTACGGGTAATCCCGGTGAGGCGAAACGCCCAATGCTCGGATATAGCATCGGTATAATCAAAGGCAACCGCTTGTGTATTGTTATTACCGGCCGTCAGGCGGAAATGGCCTTCAGAAGTAAACTGTGGGCGTTTAGATGTCATCATCACCACACCACCGGGGATACTCTGACCATACAGTGCCGAAGAGGGGCCTTTGATGACATCAATGCGCTCCAGGAACCACGGGTCTACTTGCAACACGTTAAAGCTGCCGCCGTCACTGAGTAAGCGCAGACCATCAAGGAAGGTATTGTTCACATCACCGCCATGGAAACCCCGCAGTGCGATGGTGTCATAGCGGTTGGCTCCGCCGGAAAAACCGGTGAACACGCCAGGAGTGTAATTCAGCGCCTGATTAATCGTAGCGACATTTTGGTCATCCATCTGCTGACGCGTCACCACCGATACCGCCTGGGCGGTAAGAATTAAGGGTTGATCCGTTTTAGTCGCCCCTTTGGTGGTTGTCGCGGTGTAGCCCGAGGTCGGGAGATCAGCAGCATTACCTGCTTTGGCCGTGACTTCTATCGTATCTTCAGCCAGCGAAGCGAAAGGAATACACATCGCCAATGAACATAAAACAGCAGAACGCTTTATTACAAAAATCGAAAACATAGTTATCTTCCCCAGATAATTAGGCATATAAAATAGATGGTTATAACCAGCATCCATTGCTATTTCACAGCGCAATAATATTGCCTGCGTGCCACATATCGTGGGTCCATAAGTTCAGCGCACAATCTATTAAATGAGAGTGTTAATTTCAATGATAATTATTATCTTTATCATTTGAGCGGAAGGAGTAATTATCGGAGTAAGATTATTCCGTAACGTGCAGAATGTGCCACAATGGCGGTCAGGCTGGCTTTAACAGCACACCTATCGGATTTTTGGGTTAATTGTGGCACTCACTTTCAGGCTGATCGGTTTTATGAAAAAGATTGGGTACGTTGTTGCACGTAGAAATTATCCGCTGCTGTGGCTGCTGCTAACGCTTATTTTTGCGTCAATATCAGGTACCAGCGTTGCCGCCATAGCATCAGATGCTGCGGCTGAAAACAGTGAGGCGCCAGTAAAACCGGCAGTATCAGTACAACTGATTAGCCTACAAAAACAGTTGGATAAGCTGAAGCAGAGTGTCTCTGCCAGTACCTCTGATAACCAGTTGAGTGTGCTAAACGAGACCGCACTGGCACTGGCGCGTGATGCTGATATCTTGATAGCCGACCTGAAGCCCAAGCGGGAACAACTGCAAACACAGTTGGAGGTTTTAGGCCCGTTACCTGCCGCCGGAGCATTGGCAGAGACCCCGGTAGTCGCCCAGCAGCGGCGGATATTGAATACCCGTAAAATCCAGTTAGATGGCCAGAATGATCAGGCCCAAGCTATCAAAACCAACGCGGAAAACCTGGCAACACAGATCATCGCGTTACGGCGCACCGCGTTGAAATCACAAATTGCCTTAAATTCTGGCAGCATTTTGGGGGCGAACTTCTGGGCACCGATCGTCAATCCCAATGTTGACGATGACCGCCGACTGAAAGATTTTACCCAAGAACTGGCCGATGCCTGGAGCGCCGCCTGGGAACCCGAATGGCGTTTCGGCACCACGATGTATCTGCTGCTAGCACTCTTAATCAGCATATTTGGTTTTAAATTTCTCGATGTGCTGACCGCCTGGTTTTGTACCAAATGCTTACCACCAGGCCCGCTACGCCGCAGCTTTATGGCCTCAGCCACCACGCTTTGTACGGTGTTGATCACCGTCACAGTGGCGCAATGTATCACTCAAACCTTTACCCGCACGCCGGATGTCTCACAGGTAGTGATGGATTTTGCGCTGGCATTTGTTCAGCTCATGTTCTTCTCAGCTTTAATCGCGGGCCTTGGGCGGGCATTTTTATCCAACCAACGCCCCTCATGGCGGTTGCCTGCCATCGCTGATGAAGTGGCCACATCACTGAGACTATTCCCCCCTCTGCTAGCCAGTTGCATCATGATTTTTGGTGCCCTTGATCAGATGAACAATATGATCAATATCAGTGTGTCTGGGGCCATTTTTAGTAATGGTATTTCGGCGCTGCTGGTGGCGCTTACTGCGGCGATTATTCCGTTACGTGCTAATCGGGTACGGCGTAATCTGGTGGTAAATGGCGAAAAACCTGAAGCCTATTCCACGCTGGCGGGATTGATTCATTTCGCCATCGGCATTACGGCAATAGCCATATTACTGTCATTGTTGGTCGGTTATATCGCACTGGCGAAATTCTTAAGTTACAAGTTGGTGTGGAGCTGTCTGGTCATCGCCTGTTTATATTTATTAGTTCATCTGTGTGTTGATTTGGCGGAAAGCATTTTCTCGCCCACCAGCAGCGCCGGTAAAGCCATTAAACAATCACTGAATATTGATGACCGCCATTTGGCCCAGGCCGCAACGTTACTCTCCGCCTCCAGCAAAGTACTGCTGATATTGTTGGCCATTATCGCATTACTTAATGGCACCTTTGGTTCCACTACCCCGATTTCACTACTGCAAAAAGCGGTAGAGTTATTAAGTGGCGAAGGGCTGGAAAAATTAAATATTGTTCCCACTAACTTATTTAATGCGCTGGTTTGCTTACTGGTCGGCTTATACGTGCTCAAAGCCGCACGGCGTTGGCTGAATAATGAGTTCTTGCCACAAACCCAGATGGATTCCGGTATAAAGACCTCGGCGGTAACGCTTTTCAGTAACATCGGTTACGTGCTGGTGATTCTACTGACCTTATCGGTACTGGGCATCCAATGGAATAAATTAGCCTGGATTGTCAGTGCACTGTCGGTGGGTATCGGCTTTGGCTTGCAGGAGATTGTGAAGAACTTTATTTCCGGCATTATTTTGCTGACCGAACGGCCAGTCAAAGTGGGGGATTTGATCAGTATCAGTGGGGTTGAAGGGGACATTCGCCGCATCAATGTTCGCGCTACCGAGATCCAACTCAGTGACCGCTCAACAGTTATTGTCCCGAACTCCCAATTGATTTCGCAGAATGTGCGTAACGCCACCATGGCTAATGCTCAAGGGGTGGTGACCATTGCCCTGACCTTCCCGCTGGATTTGGATGTTGAACTGGCACAGGCACTGTTGATAGAAGCTTATGAAGAACACGAGTCGATACTTGATACCCCGGCTCCATCAGTGAAATTCAGTCAGTTAAGCCCGGACGGTATTGTCCTCAGTGTGACCGGTCTGGTCCCCAGTCCACGAATGGTCAGTAATACCAAAAGCTCTTTGTTATTCAGCATATTAAAACGGCTTAGGGCCGCAGGCGTGTCTCTTGCGGTGGCAACACCCAGCAAAACCGCAACTGAGTTGAACTAATCGGGTAGACCATGAGTATTATTAATAACAATAATGCTCATGGCCACCTAATCACTTATTTCGCCTCACTCAAACTAAACACTTTCAGATTACGCCCCAGCCACTGAGCAGATAAGGCATTAATCCCAAAGGAAAAATCAGATCCATAGACTTACTTATCTCAGCGCTGAATCAAATAACGAATCGTAGGACCGTCCTGCTGAATATCCAGCACGGTATAGCCGTAGTTTCGCGCATCCAATGGGATATTATTAATCGATTGCGGACAGTCGCTGATCACTTCCAGAATTTCGCCCGGCTTCAGTTGCGGCATGGCTTCTAGCGTCGCTACCGCGGGATATGGGCACGGTTCACCCACCATATCCAAGCGGTAATCAGGTACGATGACGGTCGTTGTCGATGAGGAATGACTCATAGTAGCTCCTTAGCCAGAACGGATGTGGCCGCTTTCTGTTTACGGAAGAAACGTTTTTCCCACCACAGCATGGCAGCAAAGGCAATGGCTAACATCAGGTAAGTCACCAACAATCCGCCTATTGGCCCGAAGGTCTGCAACAAGTTCACCTTGTCATAATTGGTCGCCAAAGCAGGGGCGAAATCATCCCAATAATAGGCCAAAATGGTCGCGCCGATAATGTTACCCAGCCCCACCCACCAATAGTGAATCTGCCCTTCGACCGCGCGATACATCCAGCCGGTTTCACAGCCTCCGGCCAGCACGATACCAAAACCAAACAGCAAACCGCCAATCACCGCGTTCGGCCCGGCCCACAAAATCTTAGGTGCTACCCCCAGTTGGACATAACTGAAAATACCAATCGCACTGACCGCCATCCCAAGAATAATGGCCTTTGCCATGTGAGTACGCCCGGTTATCCACAAGTCACGGAACGCAGAGGTAAAACAAATTTGCGCACGTTCAATCAGCAAGCCAAAACCAATACCGCACAACATGGCGATGCCCAGTTTTGGCTGACGGAACAGCTCAATCAACGACCAGCTTAGTGCCAGAACAAACACCACCATACCAAGGCGAAAACGGCGTGCGGCGCGGGCCGGATGCTGCGTCAAGGGCGATGCAGCCGTCACTTTTTGTAACTTTACCGGGATGCGAAACAGAGGTAACAGCGTAAATTTGGCACCAAAGTAGGAGCCGGCCGCCGTCGCAAGGGCAAAGAACCAGGCATGTAGTGAAAACTGTGGAATCCCGGTAAAGAAAGCCGCCAAATTGCAGCCCATCGCCAGACGAGCACCAAAACCCGCAATAATGCCGCCAACCAGCGCTTGTGCGATGCGAATACCGTGTTGAGGCTTGCGCAACTTAACGTTGTTAGCCCACAGAGCCGCCGCGATACATCCGGCAAACATGCCGATAATCATCATGCCATCAATACGATCTAACGGCGTCCCCTCCAATCCGATAACTTTAAAGTAACCCCACTCTTGCGGATGCGCGCCAAACAACTGCATGAGGTGGCCTCCCCAGCGGGTAAACTCGCCAGTCACCGCCCAAAAGGTGCCAGTTAAGCCGAAGTAATAAGTCGATAAGATACCAGCAGCAATGACCGCCGGTAGTGGCGCCCAAAAGCGCACCAGATATTGAGATTTAAATGCTTGCCAGCTCACACTGACACCTCCAAATAGATACTGTCACTTGCGATATCAAGACTATTCGCGGCGACGATAAAATAGACCTAGATATAATAAGCCAATTATCCATTCAATGAAGTATGTTGTGACGTAAGTTAGATGTTAATCAAAGGTTACGTCAGTAACAGTGCCGGAGAGGCAGGAAACATCCACGATCAGCCATCTTCACCCGCTGGCAACTGGTAATCCAATGCCAATGCCAAGCGCAGGATAGCCGCCACCGGCTCGAAGAATTGCTCTGGTATGGTATCGCCACAGGCCACATCGCGGTGTAATGCCCGTGCCAGCGCAATATTTTCCACCACCGGGATACCCTGCTCCTCTGCTAATGCAATGATCAGCGCGGCCTGTTCGCCATGACCCTTTTCAATCACCACGGGCAAGGGTGCATCATCAGCGTGATAAAACAGGCAAACTGCAAAATGGGTGGGATTACGGACCACTGCGGTAGAGCGTCTGACGTTTTTTGCGAAACTGCCACTTTGCACTTCATGCTGTAACTGCCGGCGTTTCTGTTTGATATGTGGGTCTCCGTTGCTGTCTTTATGTTCCCGCTTGATTTCTTCCAGAGACATTTTGAGTTGTTTCATGATGTTATAGCGTTGAAAGGCATAATCCATCAAAGAGAAAACCACATAACAGGCAACCAGAGCACCCAGTAGCCAGCTCATTAATGTGGCAAAGACGGGGATCGCACAGCGACTTCCGCAGTAAGCCAGATAACCAAAAGAAACCGCATAGTGCAGCAATAAATAGCCGAAAATCAGCGTGAGCACCCCTACTTTCAATAAAGATTTGATTAACTCGAACACACTGCGCAGTGAGAATAATTGTTTGGCATTATTGATTGGATTGATGTGTTCGCCTTTAAACTCTACCGCTTTGGTTGCCAATAACGGCCCGACCTGCGCGATACCGGCAAGAATGGTGACTAAAATCAGCGCACCGCCTAATATCCCCATAATATGAATAAGTACTGCCATGCACTCCGCACCAATGCGGGCCAGTGCCATGGTCAACGGTTGTTGTAATTGGCTGATTGAACTACGGATAAGCGCGACGGCCTGATCGACCAACGTGTAGCCGGTCAGGAGAAAGTAAACCACCAGCACCACTAACTGGGCGCCGGAGGTTATCTCAACACTTTTAATCACCTGCCCTTTCTCCCGAGCTTCCTTCAGGCGTTTCGCGGTAGGTTTTTCGTTCTTTTCACTGCTCTCACCCCCCATCGGCAGCCCCATTGATCAACGGGATCAGTGTGTTTATCTTCTGTTCGGTCTGGTTAATCCCCACCAGATAGTGATGTAGGGCATAAGGCAGGCTAATCAGTAACAAAAGCAGAGCCAATGCGCTTTTAATCGGCATCGCCAGAAAGAAAACATTCAGTTGTTGTGCCGAGCGATTGATTAATCCTAAAGATAAATCAGCTAATACCATCACCAGCATCGCGGGTAACGCAAAGCTCAGACAGAGTTCCTGCATCAGTAGCCACTCACTTTGTAGAAAGTGCAGCATCGCTGATGAGGGGCGAATACCACTGCCAGCAGGCAGAATCTCATAGGAGCCATAGAGTGCTGCCAATACCAGATTGAAACCGCCAGATAATAAAAACAGTACGGTTAATATTTGCGTAAACAACACACCAAAAATAGAGGATTCCATGCCCATACTGGGGTTAAACAAAGTGGACATGGTGGCACCACGCAGAGTATCAATCAGGAACCCCGCCATATCGATGGCCCAGAAAGGCAGCGCCGCGACAAAGCCAATCATCACCCCAATCAATAGCTCAACACACAGCCCCCCAAACCAACCGATGAGGCTATCGTGGGTTATCAGTGGCAGGGAGAAAAACAGTGGCGTGACCGGCAAAGCTATGGCAAAAACCAGGCCGTTACGCAATAAGCTACTGCCCAGACTGCGCGCAGTAAACAGGGGTAATATCAGCAACATGCCGTAAGGGCGCATCATCGCCAACCCCAGCGCCTCAAGCCAGTACAGAGAGTCTGGCATCTCAGGACCGCATACTGGTGATTTGCAGAAAAGTCTGCTGGGTATAATTCAGCAGTGTCGACCCCATCCAATGGTAGGTAATCAATAACGTGGCTGACACCGCCAGTAATTTAATCAAAAATTGTAATGTCTGATCCTGGATTTGGGTGAGTGCCTGCAACAAACTGACAATTAACCCGACCACGGAGGCCACCACCACCACCGGCATCGAGAGCAGTAACACTATCCATAACAGTTGGGTCGCCAGATGAACAACAATGGCATTACTCATTGATACATCCCTCGGTCGAGAGTCATAAATACGACCCCACCAACTGACCCAGTAGTAATCCCCAACCATCAATAAGAATAAAAATCAATAACTTGAATGGGAGTGAAATGGTAATGGGTGACACCATCATCATGCCCATGGCCAACAGAATATTGGACACAATTAAGTCGATCGCCACAAACGGCAAATAGAGCAACAACCCGATTTTGAATGCTTCAGTCAGTTGGGTTAGCGTAAATGCGGGCATTAATATCAGCAGTGAATTGGGTTTTACACTATTGCGATAGCGTTCGGGCCATTTGGTTTGGACGATATCGTTAAAAAAAGTGACTTGTTCTGTATCGGTATTACGTTGTAAAAAATCGCGGTATGGCGCCAGAGCATGCTCATCAATTTGCTGTAGCAAAGCGCCAATGTCGTTGGGGAGCGGCTCATCTTGCAGTCGGGCATGCACATCTAAGCCAACCGGTGCCATGATGAAAATGGTTAACACCAAGGCCAGTCCATAAATAGCGATATTAGGAGGCACCTGCTGAACACCCAGCGCATTGCGTAACAAAGAAAAAACTATCGATAGTTTGAGGAATGAAGTGCCCATCACCATCAGCAGTGGCAGCACCGACAGCAAAAAAAGCAGGACAATCAATTGAGAGGACGAATTCAGTAACTCCATAATCGGTTCCGCAAAAGGCTGGCCTGTTGAGTAAAAACAATACCCACAGTATTTGCCCAGCCCGCCTTAGCCGGAATCAGGTCATGACCTGAATAACCTCAGTGCCTCAGCCCAACAGCAGCGCATTCTCAAGGACGAGCGGTGAGAAACCATTGCTCAATGCGCACAATTAACTGCTCATCACAACACAACAGGCTGCCACTGCCGACCGATTGCCCGTGCAAACGAATATTCACTTCGCCGTAGAAGGCAGTTTTACAGTCCAGTGTTTGCCCGACGGCTAACTGTTTGATATCACGCAGCGGCAGTGTCAACCGCCCTATTTCCATGACGAGTGTCTGCGGTAATTGCTCTAGCGCCACCGCCGGTGGCTCTTGGGTCACAGTGGCAATATCCAGCGCCAGCAACCGGTCAATATCGTCATTAACCTGTTGAATTGTCATTTTGTTTCCATCCTCTAATTTGATATAAATCTGCGCGGATGCCATCGGCCATAACCAACAATTCCGCTGTTCCAGTTCAGCGGCCGCCAGTATCCGCACCCCATCTCCAGGCCTGATTTGTTGCAACTGGTGTAAGGATAAATGACTCCAACCAACCACTAAGCCAGCTTGCCAGACAGCATCTTGCTGCGCGGGTAGCGCCTCACTCTGCCAGTGAGATAACCTTTCTATCAATGCCACCGGCGGCCAGTTACACAGCACGACACTGAGTTGCTGCCCTTCCAGTTCGAAAGTCAGCCCCACCGCCCACTGCGTTAGCAGTGTCATCGCCTGAGGAGTAATGTCATGAAGGACCAACTCGGGTAGTGACGCAAGCAGTGGACTGACGGCCCAATGCGCCATTGCATTCACCAATTCTGCCGCCAGAAGAGGAGCATCATCCGTTGCCAGCGCATAGGCCAGCCAGTGCTGCCAACATGACTGCGATAACCACAAACCACATTCCTGCCCATTAAATTGCAGTGGCAGATAAACCCCCTCTCCCCCAGCTTTGATGAAGGTTGCAGACACCCCAGCCGAATGCCGTCCATGGCCAATCACGGCGCTGAGTTGGCGTAATTCAGCCGTCAGACTCTCGAACATGGATGACCTCCAACCAGCAGGGGAAGCCTAACAAATGCAGTTGCCGTTGCCAGCGCGACTGTATACGTTGCAAACGTTCAACCAATTCACCATTGGTGTGACTGAGCACAATATTTAACCCCTGAACAGCCAGGCTGACACTGACCCTTGTCCCACGCAACGGCCCACTGGCAATGCAGTAATCAGTGGATATCAAGCCACGGTCTCTCACCGTGGTAATTGCATCGGCCATCTCCGCCATGGGAAGAACACGCGGAGAGAGATAACGGGCAAATTGCTGTTTTTGTCTCTCATTAGCGACCCGCGGCTGCGAATCCCCGCCCAAATAATGCTCACTGAGCAGAGGTAATGCACCTTCAATATCGATTCGACTCATCTTTTATTAACATCCGTAATTTTTCCTGTTCACGCTGATTACTCCGTATCAGCGCCTGTTGTGCTGCAATTGCGTCCTGTTGTTGCAGCCCCAGAGCGTGCAACGCGCTAATTTGCTTTTGCTGCTGCCGCTCCGCCTGATACATCTGATGTTGTAAAACTCTCTGCTGCTCCGCTTGTGCGGGGAGCAGCCTACCGCGCCATTGCGCAAGCTGTTGTAACTGCTGACATAACTGATGGCGTTCGCGACGGCACTGTATCAATTGCAGTTCCTGCTGCTGCTGTTCTTGCTGCCAACGGAACAGTTGTTGGCGTAACCGGCGCTCTTTGCGTTGCCGTAAACAGAGCAAGCGCTGCAAGATATCCAGCGCGGAGTGGTTCAATTGATTATTTGGCCGAGTTGTTCCAAGGTGTGGTTGAGGCTGACGGCGTCGGGATGGCACGATAAGACGTTCTCCTGTTGCAAAAAGGCGCAGACCTTCGGGTAACGTTGCAGTGCGTCATCAGCCTGCGGGTCTTGCCCCGCCTGATATTCACCCACGCGAACCAACAGTTCGATCTCTTGATAGCAGGCTTGTATTTGGCGCAGTTTCTGTGCCAGCGCCAGATGTTCTACCGTGACGATTTGCGGCATGATACGGCTAACACTGGCAGCGATATCGATAGCCGGATAGTGCCCGGCACCGGCCAGTCGGCGGGATAGCACAATGTGCCCATCCAACAGCGAACGTACCTCATCTGCCACCGGCTCATTCATATCGTCCCCTTCCACCAGTACGGTGTAAAAAGCGGTGATACTGCCGCATTCACTGTTACCGGCCCGCTCCAATAAGCGGGGTAATGCCGCAAAGACGCTGGGAGGGAAGCTGCCCGCCGCAGGCAGTTCCCCGGCCGCCAGCCCTATTTCTCGGGCCGCTCTGGCATAGCGGGTTAGCGAATCCACCATTAACAACACTTTCAACCCGCGCTCACGGAAGTATTCGGCCACGGTAGTAGCAGTATAAATACCCTTCAGCCGCTCCAGAGCCGGACGATCAGAGGTTGCGACTACCACTACGGTGCGAGCACGGGTTTCAGGGGTGAGCACCTGGTCAAGAAACTCCCGCACTTCACGGCCACGTTCACCAATTAACGCCAACACCATGACATCCGCATTGCTGCCCGCACAGAGCATACTCAGCAAGCTACTTTTCCCGACACCTGCCGCCGCAAAAATACCGACTCGCTGCCCCTCACCGCAGCTCAATACGCCATCAATGGCCCGGATCCCGGTGGTCAGTATTTGCCGAATCGGCTGGCGGGTTAGTGGCTCCGGGGGTTGGCAATCCAACTCACGCCAATGCCCGATAACCGGAGGGCCGCCATCCATGGCGACACCCAAACCATCCAAAACTCGCCCAACCAGTGATGGCCCCACCTTGACACGGTGGGTATGCCCAAGTGGTGACACCCACTGACCGCTGCGCAAACCGGCTGAAGAGGCGAATGGCGATAGCAACGCGGTCTGTTGTTCAATAGCGACCACTTCGGCCAGCATGCCCGGTGACGCAATACGGCATAACTCCCCCAGCGCCACACCGGGCAGATTGGCGCGTAATAGGGTTGGGCCAACATCCAATATTGGCCCGCGATAGGCCATACCATCCGGCGGCAGAGACGATAAGCGCAATTGCTGATGCAACTGAGCACTTAGTGTTGGACTATCAGGCAGCTTCATCAAGTTCATCACCAATCAACTCAATAGTGCCGGCCACCTTGATATTCATCTCATCACCCAATTCCTGCCAGGAAAGTACCGGCAGCGTGAAAATATCCCGCTCAACTATTTTGCGCAGAAAACGCCGTACATCGATGGCGGTCAGCAGGACAACATCACTGTTTTGTGCAACAGCGGCTTTTATCTTGTCGAGGATCAAACGTGAGTGTTTATCGGCTAACGCCGAGTAAGCACCCGCAGAGGTTTGGCGAATGGATTCACGAATCAAGTTCTCAGCCCCCTCTCCCAGCCGCAATACCGGTAACCAGACGCTGTTTTTACTGAACCGGCGACACACATGGCGGCGTAAGGCGATGCGCACGTACTCGGTTAACATGACACTGTCTTTCTCTTTCGGTGCCCAGACCACCAGCGCGCCGAAAATGGTGCGCAAATCCCGGATCGATACATCCTCCTCCACTAGCCGTTGCAGTATCTCTGCAACTTTGCCCAGCGGCATCTGGCGCTGTAGTTCTTTCACTAATTCCCCGTAGCGCCCTTCCATCGCATCCATCAGATAACGGGTTTCCTGCACACCAATAAATTCGGCTGTATGTCGCTCGAATACCCGTGTCAGACAAGAGATAATACGTTTATGCCCTTGTACATATGGGATGCCCAGGATGCTGGCATGGCTGCCCTGATCTGCGGCTAACCACTCAAAAGTGCCCATTCTGCTGCCTAACCTTTGGCTGCGCGTCTCTAGCTGGGCACTGGGCTGAGTCAGTAGCAACTCATCTGATGGTAATGTCAGTTCCAGCACTTGCTCCTGATAGACCCGGATCGATAAGCTGTTCTCAATTAAGGTAGGATCACTGCGGATCTCCACCTCCGGCAATGGCACGCCAAGATGCTCAAACCAGCGCCAGCGCAAGCTATCAATATCTCGGGCCAACTCGGGATAATCCAGGTTAGGCGCGCAATGCAACATCAAGGGTACCGCTCCTGGTGTCATTGCATGGTCCGCAGATAAGCCACTGTCACCAGCCCCCGTTACCGTACCTCTGTGCCGTATTGACTGATTCTTGCGATAGAGTAAAAAGGCCGGCGCGGCCACCAGCGCCGCCAGTATGATAAAGATCAGGAATGGAAAACCGGGTAACAAAGCAAAAACAGTCAGGATGGCGGCGGCTAACCATAAAGCATCTGGCTGACGCCCCACTTGTACCGCCAGATCTTTAGCCAAACTCTGCTTATCGCCGCCAGGAACGCGGGTCACAATAATCCCAGCGGTAATGGAGATAAGTAACGATGGGATTTGGGCACATAGCCCATCGCCAACCGAGAGCACCGCATAGGTGATCATCGCCTGTTCCGCCGACATATTATGTTGCAACACACCGATGGTGATGCCGCCAATAATATTCACCAGAATGACAATAATCCCGGCAATAGCATCGCCTTTAACGAACTTCATCGCGCCGTCCATCGCCCCAAACAACCGGCTCTCTTTTTGTACTCTATCCCTTAGCCGCCCGGCCTCGGCCGCATCAATCACGCCCGCCCGCATATCACCATCAATACTCATTTGCTTACCGGGCATGCCATCAAGCGAGAAACGGGCGCTGACCTCTGCCACTCGCTCTGAGCCTTTGGTAATCACGATAAACTGGACCACGGTGATAATAGTAAAAATGATCAACCCCACAGCCAGATTACCGCCAACCACAAACTGACCGAATGCCTCGACAATTTCACCGGCATCATGCTGGAGCAGCACTAAGCGCGTAGTACTGATAGTCAGCGCCAAGCGATAGAGCGTGGTAATCAGCAATAACGACGGGAAAACCGAGAATTCGAGTGGATCGCGCAGGTAAATCGAGATCATTAGCAGGATGACTGAGAAAGCCAGATTGATCGCAATCAGCAGATCTACCAACACGGTTGGCAGAGGCAGGATCATCATAAAGATCGCTACCAACAGCATGATCGCCAGAAAAATATCCTGCCGCGCAGTTATCATCAGCAAGCCACGTATCAACGCCGATTGCCTCATGGACATGCTCCCGGCAGGCGGCACAGCAAGGCGCACTGCTGCCGGTAGAGCTGATACCAAAACTCAGCATCGGACAATGCCGGCGGGGAGCAACTGACCATAATACCCATTTTCAGTAAGTAGATACGCTGTGGCACGCCATTAAATCGCTCAAGCCGCCAGCATTGCTGGAGCCGCAGCAGATCATCATGGTTGTAGTGCCGTTGTTGTAAACCGCAAGTGAGCAGTAACCTTGATGCTCGCCACTCAAGGAAAATAATCCGTTTTTCTATCTGCCACTGCATGCGAGAGGTGATTGCCGAGCAGGGCAATTCCGCCATGCGGATAAACATTTGAAGGTTACGGGTAACAACTAAATCCATCTCCATAACCAGTGTCCTTTTGATGCAACTTTTCGCTATACATAATAGATTTCAAAATTCAGACCGGCGGCAAGCAAGAGACAAATCGGTTGTGGCCGGGTCGTGAGCGCAGCCAGCACACCTGCAAGTTGAAAAATGACGAGAATAAACAATGAAAAGAATAAGCAGCCAATGCCTTATCAACCATCAGGGGTTCGCCTGAAACGAAAAGTCATATCTCCAGCAAGGTGGCTAAAATTTGTGCTTGTTGTTCCTGATCATTGAAACAATCCACTGGCATCAATTTAAACAACTCATAAAACCGACGAATGAATCCGCGCTGTGCTTTGGCATCCGAACCAATAATCGCTTCAATTCGTGGCTGCAACCAGCTACTGAATAACCAGGGTTGTCCCACCACTGCCAGTACCTCGTTCAGAATCATATCTCCTGCCACTCCACAGACATTCCCCACCTGGCTGCAATGGTCTTCCAACCCGAGAAACATCAGCAAACGGCGCAACTGGTGGAGTGTCGCGGACAAACGCTCACCGTATTGAGCGAACGGCCGACAGGACAAATCAAACGCGACGGCACGCATGAGTACCCGAACACGTTGTTGGCGCTGTGGCCAACGACTCACCCGGGTAAACCACTCCGCCAGCGACAATTCACTTTGATGAATACTTTGCTGAAACAACTGTTTGACCGCTCCCAGCGAGCGGCTGCCCTCTGCGCCCAACTCCAACAGACCAAATAGCTCAACCTCCCAGCCCTCACGCTCAAGTAGCGGGCCAAGTAATTGCGATAAGCTGCGGCGGCGTAATGGATTATTTTTGCTGTGTGCCAGCATGGCGGCCAACAGTAACACTTGCTGCCCTGCCGATAGCTCACCCTGTCGAAGCTTATTGGCAAGTGAAACAAGATCCACATCAAGCGGAATGTTCTGTGAAAACAGCATATCGTTGCTACCGGAGAGCTGAGTTATCAACTTCACCAATAGCTGTTGGCGGCGCAGATTACGCTCCTCAGCCTCAATGGATTTTTGATCTTTCAAACGGGAACCGAGACTCAGCCCGATCTCTTCCATCGTCTCTTCCAGCGCGGTTTGTCTCACTTCAGATAATTCAATGCTGGCCAGTTCCATGACTGAGTGTGCGGGGGTTACTTCGCCATGAGCCTTCCCCACATGTTGGTCAGAGCCGTGAACTGCCAAGGTCTCTGACACATTATTGGCACTAATCATGAGCTGGCTCCTGTAGCCAAAGGATAAGTTGCGCCAAATGGCTACGCAGAGAAAGGCTAACTTGCAGCATTGGCGAACCTAAGCGGGCGGTATCTTCAGGCATGCTCTCATCCCCCACACACTGCACCCGTTCACCCAGAGCAGAGACCACGGCAGGCAGATGCTGCGGGTGAACCTGTAAAACTAACATTTCATCGTGCGCCATTTTCTCCACTTGCGCCCCTAGCCGATGAATCAAAATCTGTTCCACAGATTGCTGACCGGCCCAGGCAGTTACCACCGACGCAATCGCTGCCAGAATCTGCTGACGGGCTTGTGTAATCAAGGATGCCTCCAATTGCTCCGCCGCCACTAGCCAGCCAACATGTTGCGCCAACACCTCAGCTTCTATTTGACTCCGCGCTTGAACCATCAGCATGTCTGCTTGTTGCTGTGCTTGCGCCAACAACACGCGGCTCTCATCCTGCGCTGCTTGCACAATCTCGGCTGCCTGCACCCGGGCAGCAGACAAAATATCGCGGCTCTGCGCCATTTCCTGTAACTGAACCGCCGCAATGACTCGCCCCGCTGGCAGCGAATAATCAAATTTCTCTATCCTGAGATGAAAAGGGTTCACAGCAAACGCTCCAGTCGGGTTAACCAACCGTCAACCGAAAAAGAGAATGCCTGGGACAGAGATAATGCACGGGGCTGAGGGGGTAATGAGATAGAGGTGGCACGCCAAACCACATCATCGTGGCGTACCTGATGTGCCAGGCTATGCCCCAGACGTAAGGCAACCGTGGGCAGATGCTGTGGGCTTAAGCTGGCAGGCAGGTGACCCTGATATCCCATACCAATGAGTTGTTGGATATCAGCTTCATCCAACAGCGGCGAAAGCCTCTCGCGATAACGCCGTAGGCGCAAATAATCACCACATTGTAAATAAACCAACCCCAGCGCCAGACAGTGGGCAGATAAGCGTGGATAGCTTGCCATTCGCTCTCGCTGCGGTTTGCTCAGCACCGCAGGCAGGGTTTGCTGTGGGAATTTTCGTTGCCGAATTAGCGCATTATTCAACACTCTGTCCAGTGCGTTACTGTGGCCATAACAGTAGTTCTCTATGTTAATCCCCATCGCCGCCAACCATAGAGGATGGGCAAACTGTGCGGGTCGCCAGGCTAACTGATGCAAATGCCGGATATCAGCGGTTAACGGTAATATCATCCCTTTTCCCCTTCCATTAGCGATTTATCGGCGCAAATAGCGTAATAAGCACACCGTTGACAACCCAGCCAGCAGTACCAACAGTAGCCCTAACGCTATCTGTATCGCACCGGCGTGGCGTAATAGCCATTGCAAGCTCAGTTGTGCCTCAGCGTGCTGGTGTGGCTCAGCGGCGATAAACCGATAATTGGCAGGCTGCATCACCACACTAATCTGTGAGTAATCGATACCGGGGATACCATCGCGGATCAGATTTTTAATTTGTGGCTGATAGCTTTGTAAATTGACCTCGGGGGAATACTTGATAAACACTGAGGCGGCGTGGGGAACACTGCTTTTCCCGTCGGTCGGCGCGGGCATGGCAATGGTCACATCAGCATGAATCACCCCATCCATATGGCTCAACATGCTTTCCAACTGCTGTTCTTTCAAATAGACCATCTTGGCCTGCTCTTGGCCAGGTGATGTCACGAGCTGGTTCGACGGAAACAACGTATCCACTGTCGTAAATTTCTGACGCGGAAAACCATGTTGTCGTAGCAGTTCCACTGCATTAATAAACTGACTTTTATCGACACTCAGCCTTACCGTCCCGCCTTTCTCGGACTGCTTTTCGGCTTTAATCTGGTGCAACATCAGCAACGCCAGCATCTGGTTGGCCTCCCCCTCAGAAAGCCCGCTATATAGCTCCATACCACAGCCTGAAAGGGAGACCACCACCAGCAAGAGCGCTATCGCACGCCGCAGGCGTTTCATTGCATATTGACCAGTTTATTGATGTTCTGCCCGAGAACACCGGCCACTTTAGCCGTTAAATCTACTGCTAATGTGGCGTGCATCCATTGCGACTGAACGTCCAATAATTGGGTCGGCGACATCATTGCCGTGTCAGGTTCCACCTGTTGCATTAACTGCGTAAATTTGGCGATTTGTTGCGGCTCACCGGCCGCTGGCTGAAGGGGGGTATTCAACATTGAAGCAGCCTGAATGGCATCAATTTCCATCTGATGATCTCCTTGTTGATAAGCAATTGTATACCGTTGCGGTGTTATGCCTTTAGTACCAGAGGCTGCCGCGTTGTTATTGGCAACGCCAATGACGTTGGGTCAGCAGCAGAGATCCCTTGTTGTAGCAACGCCAACATGGCCTGCGCATCTTCGGATTTGGATGTTGCCAGTAACGCCAGTGCTGCCACTCTGTCATTAAGTCCGAATAACAGCATTGCCTCACAGACCAAGCGAACTTGTGGATCCGGTATCAGTTGGGGTAACACATTAAGAATATTTTGGGCTTCTGCCTGTAGGCTGTGATTCACCCCGGCCAAGGCGGCTTCAACCACCAACTGGCGGCATTGTGCTGAAAGTAAGATCATATTTTGGCAATAATCCCACTGGTCATATCTTTAATATTCTTCATCAGCGCACTGCTAAAGTTGATGTAAGACGAATACTGCTGCATGGCAAATTGCATCTTGAGCATATGTTCAGGATCAGAGGGATTACCGGCAGCCATCTGGTTTTGAAAGTCCTGACTTATCTTATGAATACTATTCGTCATTTCGTTCATTAATGCGTTTATATCCATCAAACCTCCTATTCCATAAGTGACCGCATATGCGATGGGCACTGCTGAAAACGGCGACGGAAGCTATCAGAGAAATGCGCGTGATTGCTAAAACCACATTCCATGGCAATATCTGCCACACGCAGCCGTGTAGATAACAACAATTCACAGCCCTTTTTCAAACGTTGATCCAGTAACCACTGCTTCGCAGACATGCCGAATTTTTCATAAAACAGAAAATTCAATTTACGGGTGGAAATACCTAATTCATCGGCATAGCGCGATACCGTCCAGGGATTAAGGCGATTTTGTTCAAAAAACTCCAGTAACTCATTATTGGTACCCACAATTGATTCCAACAATCTGGAGAAATAAACTGAATCCAGACCTAAACAATACAGGTAAAGAAAGCGTAATGATGCTGAGCGCTCAATATCAATTAACTGTTCAGTTGCGTGAATAACATCTTTATTTGCTGGCAATATTTTGTAGCAATCAGATATTTTATGAGGCAAGCGAAATTTATTCGACTGCACCATTTTACTGGCTAAGTTTTGATATATAGGTAAAAGATCTATCGAATGACACAATATTGAAATAAAAGTACTTTGCGAGAAAGAAGATACCGTAGCCAACTCGTGGGTAACAACTAAACTGCCCGCAGGTACCGTATAACACTCTCCGTTGCTACGTAATGTTCCCTCTTGCCGAAATAAAATAAACTGTATTGATTTCATCATATCCCTTAGAGAGTAATTAACCTTATACAAGGTTAACAAATAACACTAAAGAGACTATCCGGCATTCACCCTAAGCGAAATTTGTTTGTATATTATCCTTGATGATACCGATTTTTCGATATGCAGCCCCCTCAGCATGAGTTGCTATTAGTATTTCATTTGCTTCCTGCTCATTACTCCTTAAAACACCCGCTATTTCTTTTCGCTGATCATTATCATTACTTATCCACACCCCTAGCGCACCGGCAGTAATAATACTGGTTATAGAGGCCACTATTGGATTATAGTTTTTAGCAAGTAAACATAAACTGTTGGTAACGACCGGGTTCGTTAGTAGCCCTATACCTGCTAAAGAGGCCACGATACCAACACGAATAAAGTACGATGTGTAGCGCGCGATTTTTTTGCAATTATCGGATGAAGCACCACAGGATTTAGCGAGCATAAAGGCAGCTTGCTGAATGGCATCACTGCCCATGGCGAACCCCTCTTTATTTTTACTGGCACAATTCCAGTTATGGTAGCCGCATGCCAGGTTAGACAGTGATAACATTAAGTTCAACCCAGTAACGATGGCAACCGGGGTCGCCGCCCCGCCACTGCAAATACTCATTCCAACACTGACAGCAAATGAAGCCAGAGAAACCGCCAACTCAACCACATTGATGAAAAACTGTTTTTTGGCTAACTTAACTTTGATATCGTTATTTTTACTAACAATATCTTCTTGAGTATCGAGAACTTTATTTATCGCACAATTAGCATTTGGAACATCTTTGCTCAGAAAGTCATTTGCTATTTCTGCAGGGGTGGAAATAGAGGGTCTCCCCTCGATATTCGAATTAACTACCGCATTCGGCTCAGATGAATTATTAACACACTTAATATTGTCTATTCTATCCATCGCTATCCCCTTTTAAATTTTAGTCATAATATTCGTGTTATTTCATCTATATTTCACTCAATAATCGATTGGCTTTCGTTGCTGTAGACGCATACTCAGGATTCAGGTAGCTCATTTCAATGGCGGTTTGTAATGCCTCTCTGGCATCAGCGCCTTTATCCAGCGCACGTAAACAAACAGCCATTTGGTATACCGGTTCAGGATCATTTGCATCCAGTAATAGCGCAGCGGCATAAGCACTCAGCGCCAGAGCATATTCTTGCTGCATTTGCAGAGCGGCGGCCAAAGCCAAATGAAACCGTGGCACTAAGGGGCAACAGACTGTAAGCCAAGAAAAATCACTGATCGCGGCAGTATAGTCATCTGCCAGCCAGGCCTGATAACCCCGTGTATAGCGCGTTTCTACTTCCTGCGGATCAGGTTGCCGCTTAAAATCACTCATTGGGTGCTGAATAATATTCTGTTCTTTCAATACACTATTTATCTTTACACACAGGGACTGGAAATCATCGGCAGAAAAATCGTCCATTGGACCTCCTTTGTTTTATTTATCCGTACTGACATCAAATAGTAGCCAATCATTACCATCGATATTCTTACTGAATGCACCCTTGGCTATTAATATTCGAATAAGTCTACTGCGGATCAACCACAAAGGCTGATTAGCGATATTATTAATAATCAGCATTCTGACTATCGATATATCAGTAATTTCCTCACCTAAATGGAGCAGGAAATTAAATAATGCTAAAAAATTCCCCGGTGTGTTTTTTTCAGTGGAAACCTCCAAAGAACAAATAATTAATTCACGCTGTTCAATACGGTAGATCACCCGGTACTTATCAAATAAAAACTCACTCCCTAATTTGATAGTGCTATTTTCGAAAAAGGCTGTTTGAGTCACACAGCCTTTGCTGAGTAAGTATTGCTCAATGTGCTGAGAGTTAAATTTCATATATCATAATTTCACAGCCATGGAAATATTGTTTATTAGGTTAGTCAAGGTATTGCTAAAGTCCTTGAATTCTTGTCTTACCTCTCCTAGTTTATTCTGTATTTCATTGCTATTTTTTGAGTAACTATCAGAGCTAAAACTTTGCAGATTGCTCTGCATGCGCAAGGTTTCCGCCTGACGGGATATATCACCCTCGGCCAGTTTCCCACTACCGGTAATGAATTGCCCAGCAACACCACCAATAGGCGCGCCGATACCGCCCCACCGGTCGCCTGCTCCGGCACTGGCGGCGCTAATTACACCGGACAGAATGGAGCAAACTCCGTTAGAGATGGCTGCGGAGGCTGTTTTATCGATCGCTTCACGCTGACTTTTCATGGCAGCAGCTTTGATATTAAACAGAAGCTCGAATTGTTTCCCACCATAAGTACTCAGTGAATTACGCATTTTTTTAGCTAACTCATACATTTTGGAAATAATGTCGGAGATTTCACTAATGATATTGCCAGTACTATTATCTAATTCCCCTCCATCATCGACAGTCTGTAGGGCTTTGTCGTTTACTTTTATTTCCTGGCTGATAGGTGTATTCATGATAACCTCATTATATTAATGAACCTGCCACTCTCGTTTGTAGCATGCCGTTTTGATGGATGTTATCGCTTAATTTCTCCAATGTATCTTGTGCGCTCTGAGAGATATCTTTGAGTTGTTTACTTTGCTGCTGTTTATTCCGTTCAACCCATTGATCCATAAACTGTGAGAAGTCCTGATCAAGCATCAATTTTTCAATTTCTTTTTGCAGCTCTCCGTTTTTAATCGCCAACTGGCCACTATTAATCTGCACTAACCCTTGAGTAACTTTTTGCATTATCTGTAAAGGTGAGAGGCAGATATCTTTTATTATTTGCTTAACCATCTTCTTCATAATTTCCTTGGTACATTGGCGAGTAAATTGTTCTGCAGTGAGTGTAGTGCCTTTCTTAATCGCGGTTTGAACCAGATTTTTCGTCACATCGCCTACCAGTTTTTCAACACCAGCGTGGGTAAAAGAGTTAGTGATATTGCGCATCAAGGTCATTTCCGTTTCAGTTATCTGCTTACAGGTATTCTTGGCGAACTGTTCAGTTAACTGTTGCACTTCTTGGTGACTTAGATTCTTCATCGCTTCGGTCAACGCATCAGCCCCGCCCGCTTTTAACACATCACCCGCCCCTTTGGTCACCGCTCGAGCGGCATTAATCGCGCGAGCGGCTTGAAACAGGTCGATTGCCATAGCAAAGCATTCACAACCGAGTTGAACTTTACCTGCGACATCAATAATTTCCTGACATTTCTCTTTTGAGGCTCCTGCCAGCATCGCCGTTTCAGCGGCGGCCTTAACCAAACCGGCAGTCCCTGCCGCCAAATATGCGACCCCGGAAGCCATTGCCACCGGATCCCCGGTTAGCACCCCGGCAGAGATCTTAATCGCACCATAAACTATCTCGGCTAAGCCGATGGCCCAATCAAACACCGTGTTGAAAATACCGGCTTTGTGAGCTTTATCCGCTTGCTGAACCGATTTATCTATCTGTTGCTGATACTCATTAACCCGTTTATCGCGTAAAAAAGTCTGCACATCCGTTGCCCGCTCCATCTGCTGGCGGATTGACTTACAGGAATCAGAAAAAAAAACCAGGCTCAGGTTGCCAGCCATCGAGAGGATGAGCTGCATATCTATGCTGCCCAGTTGATCAAGGGAAATCCGGCCACTGTCCCCTGCTTTGGCGCCGGAACGGGGTAAGGCGACCAACAGGCGATCCAAGGCGGCCTGGGCTTTTTGCTGCGTCACCTTGGGTGACGTCATATTCATATCCGCCGAGGGTGACAACCCGGAAATTGCCCACCAGTCTGGTATTTTCGCCACGGCCAAAGGTGTGCTTTTACCTGCGGCTGCCAGTGCCCAATCAGTCGGAGTGCCGGCTTTTAATGCGATACTATTAGACATGTCTCACCTCCAGTAATAATGCAGCCAGTCCCCGTTCGGCTTGCTGGCGGACTTGAGCCTGCTCAGGGTGAGCATGGCACCAGTTCAATGCGGCACGGAATGCTTTTTCAGCATAAATAGCATTGCCGCAAGCGGAATAACATTCCCCAGCGAAACAAGATGGACGAGGATCATCGACCTGAATTTGCCCCGCGCGGCTGAAGCAATAAATCGCCTGATGGCAATCCCCGGTTTGCTGATAACACGAACCTAATGTTAACCAATAAGCAAAATTCCAATGGTCGAAACGGATCAATATATTTAACAGTTTTTTTGCGCCGTCATATTCTCCGCCGTGACAAAGTTGTACGCTATATTCATATATTAACGTCAAGTCTTGCTCCGACATATTTGCCAACATACGCAGAGAACCACCGCGCCGCATAAAATTAATAAGTTGATCAGTAGGTTCAATATTCATATCGAATCATCCTTGCGGCCATAACTTGGTTAACAAAGATTGCGGGCAATCGTCGTCAATAAATCTTTTAAACTTGTCTGCAATGTACTGATGTTATTAACATTAACGTTATAACTTTGCATAAACTTCTGTAACTGTAATTGCTCTTGAGTCATAGTATCTGACGCGCGGGTCTTTTCATTATCTAATGCCGCTTTTACTGCCTGTAATTGTCCTTTATCCAGTTCTGGCCCATTCTTCTTTAAATACTCGTCAATACTCATCTTATCAACTTTGATGCCATGCTCCCGCATAAACTCGATAACCGAATCGGGTAGCGGCTCAGTTTTTTTATCATCCCCTACAGCCGCTTTGGCAATTACGGAATCAACCTGATTAGCGTTATCCTGTATATTATTGGCATATTCTGATCGGGCGTGCATAGCCTCATAGGCACTTCTGGCAAGTGATTCAAGTACGTCCAGGTATTCATAAAAGGCACTCAACCCCATACTATAGATATCAGCATGCTCGCCTAGATTATTGCGAACATTATTAATGTCGTTGTGAAGATTCTTAAATTTATTTTCCAAAACGGAAAAATCAAATTCATTATTGAAATATTTGTCAGCATCCAAATAAGAGTTATCTAATTTATTTACGTCAGTGTTCGCGACCATAGAAATACTCCTTACCTCAAGATAACAATGATATTTCAGGACGAGATTAACTATATTCCCTCACCTGAACTTATATTTCTGAGCTGCGTCTCCATTTGTTTAAACTGTACTTTCATGTTTGCAATAGATACCATCAATTGTGCTTTTTCTTGATTTAAACCATTCGGAAAAGCTTCATTCAAGCGAATTAACGTCTCTCTTGCTTTACTGTCATTTTTGGCTTTTTCTTTCAGTAATTCGATTTGTTGCTGGAAGCCCTTCAACTTTCCTACATCAGACAGTAATTTACTATACCGACTGTGTAGGTCCCCTAACACGCTCTGAATAGAATCATTATCATTCATATTGTATTTCCTTATGCATTAATAT
>NZ_JAZGQE010000210.1:0-7333 GCF_048593885.1 Yersinia sp. 1252 StPb PI
TAAACTAGAAACTGGAGTTTCACATGAAAAGCATTAAATTCATCGTCCCGGCATTAATTCTGTCTCTCGCATCATTTGCTAGCGTCGCCGCCACTCAAATACAGACTAATCAATCAGCAGGATTGAATGAAATTGGCGTGATTTCTGCCAGTAATGCAACTACCTTGACCGAGTTAGAAGATGCATTGGCGCAGCAAGCCAAGGCTGCCGGTGCAAAATCTTTCCTGATAACTTCTGCGACCGGCAATAACAAAATGCACGGTACCGCCATTATCTATCGTTAATACCCGTCTCTCCGGTTAACGCTTTATCTCCTTCTAAGAGCGCATTGGCGCTCTTTTTGCCGTGGCCAATGTGAATTTTTTGTGACAGTTGTGTTATCCCCTAGACAGTTTCGCTTCCCTCGCTTAGCTTGGTATTTCCTCCTAAGTTAAAGGTTATATGATGAGCGAAATATCTACCTTAACCATTAAAATCCCTCTGGAATTAAAAGAGAAAATCAAGGCTGCTGCCTTAGAAAAACAGTTTTCCCTGAGTACCGAGGTGTGCGAAAGATTAGAAAAGAGCTTTGAGGTTGATGTTAAAAGTAGTAAAGCCAGCCGCAAAGATGCCAAGTTGCATCAAGGTGAGATTGATAGCCAAGGTGTAGAAGAGATTTCAGAGCAGCCGTTAAGCCAAAAAGAGTTGAAGAAACTGCGACAATTATTGAAAGACGGTGTGAAAGCGCCTCAGAAGAAAAAATAAAGATAACACCACAATACTTCATCAAAAACTATCGGGTGGCTCAGCTCACCCGATGACTGTCGCGCTACCTCTGACAATAGAAACGTTTACTGCCCATCCAATCCCCGGATCGGCTTAACCGAGGCCCAGGCTCGGCATGATGGACAGTGCCAGTACAGAGAGTGCGCGGTAAAACCACATTTATGACAGCGATAACGGGGTTTGGTCCGAATCTGTTCTCCTACCATGTCTCGCAGCAACAGCAAGCTCTCTTTCGCTCGCCCTTCTTCTGCATCTGCCAGGTGATAATCCATTAATCGATAGAAAACACGCATGGTGGGATGGCGTTGTAACTGGCGGTTGATATAGGTTTGTGCCACATCACGGCCTTCATGCTGCTCCAGTATTTCTGCCAGCATCAGTTCAGCCGTAGCACCCGTATTATCTTCAACGCAGCGTTTGAGGAAATTCGCCCACGCCTCGGGCTGTTGTAGATGTTGGTAGCAATCGCTCAACATAGGTAATGCCTCGCTGACCACTTCCTTATCCTGCTCCAGCACACGCTCCAGCGCCTCTACGCCCTTGGCATATTCACCCTTGGCAATATGCACCCGACCTTGCATGATGGAGACACGGGCGCACTGCTTATCCGCAATAGCCGCTTTCTTCAGCAACCCCATTGCTTTCTCTAAATCATCACTCCCCATGGCTTGCAGCGCCAGTTCGCAATAGAAATGCGCTATCTCCAGTCGCTGATTATCTTTGCCCATCTTGACCAGTTTTTCCGCCACTTCAATCGCGTTGTTCCAATCACTGGTGGCCTGATGAATAACCAATAACTGCTGTAGAGCCCCGAGCCGAAAATCTTGCTCTTCAACCAATTGATTGAACATATCCTCTGCCCGATCATATAACCCCGCGGCCATATAATCACGACCAAGTTGCTGAATTGCCAGCAATCGTTGTTCAAAGGTCAGAGAAGCACTTTCCATCAACGCCTGATGAATGCGGATAGCGCGGTCAACTTCACCACGAGAACGGAACAGATTCCCTAATGTCAGATGCGCTTCAACGGTCGAACTGTCTTCTTTCAACATCTCAAGAAACAGATCAACCGCTTTGTCCTGCTGATTAGAGAGAAGGAAGTTAACCCCTGCCACATATTCACGAGACAGACGGTTAGCATCCTGTTGCTTATCCTGCTGAGCGCTTCTACGCCCCATATACCAGCCATAGGCGGCAGCGACGGGCAACAGCAGAAACAGCATTTCTAACATAGAAAATTATTCCTTGCTGACAGCAGGTGTGGAAACAGCCGCACTGGATTCAATAGGCTGCTCTTGCTGTGACTCAAGACGTTTAATTTTCCGCTCTGCGCGCCCCAGTAAAATTCGAACTCGCAGATAAAAAAGCCCACAAATAACCCACCCAAGTACCAAGCCCGCCGCAAAAAGCGTTGCCAATAACGTAGATACCCGATATTCGCCCTGAGCCAATAAATAGTTAAAGGTAACGACTTGATCGTTATTTGCCCCTAACGTGACTGAAATCACGAAAATCACCAGTACTAACAAAAAAATCAGCAAATATTTCACGTTTTTTCCTAAAGGCCGAATCAACCTGATGAATTATGCCAAAAATGTGGCGCCCTTACTTGATAAATTAGCACTTCCTTACCCAGCAAAGAAACCCTGCACCAAGATAAAGCGCCGATTGGGCACCTAATTGATATTATTTTAAGCGACTGGGCTGAGAATAATAACTAATCACTCAATTTTCCTCATGCTCACGTTTTTCTATCTCGCGCTGTTCCTGTGGCAAAATGGCTAACGAGCCGAACCAACGTTGTACTAAGCTACACACAATGGCGACCAATAACCCGCTGATAAGTGCTGCGGCTACCAGATCCCGTGGCCAATGCATGCCTAATACCAACCGGCTCATCATGACACCTTGCGCCCATATCATTAGCAAAATGACGGTTTTATAATGTCGCCGTGGCCACAATATGCCTACCGCCAACAATGCCCAACTGGCAGCAAAAACCGTGTGACCTGAGGGGAAAGCGAAGCCAGTTTCAAACTGCCAATGACTGCTCAACCACGGCGGAATAATGGTTTGGCTCTGTAGTTGCTGTTTGACCAACTCACTGCGTTCAGCACGGGGAAGCGAATAGAAAAAGCGATTATCAATATGATGTTCTGCCTCAAGCCAGACGACAAATGGACGAGGTTCTTGTACCTGCTCTTTAATCAGTGATTTTATACCCTGACCGACAAGAATTACGCCGCCCATCAGGACCAACAAACCCATCGCGGGTTTAATCCGAAACCGTAGGCACCATAAAAACCAGCAACTGAGCAACGCACTGGTCAAGATTCCCCATGGCGCAGTGACCGTTTCAGTCACCCAGAACACACTTTTCAACCAAACATTATTACTGCCGGGTTGCCACTGCCAACCAGAAAGCCAGATAACAAGGGTGGGTAAGAGTAAGATAAGTGTTCCGACAGTGATTCGTTTCGCTATATTCCACATCTGGGGCCCTTGGTTACACATAATGTCTATATCGTCTTTTCCATGGTGATAGCACAAATTGTACAGCAGCTATAACCACACAGTATAAGTCCCATTAATCATTGATAACATAAACAAAATTATGTTATTACCCAAATATGTTCTCGTCAGACATTTTCTCTTTCCTTTTCGCTGCTTTGTTGAACAGCAGTGAGCCAAAAGTTATGGCAATATAGCTAATAATGATCGCAGAGAAATTTTTTATTTAACCCTATGCCCTAAGATGAAGGGATATAACGGGTTAAAGCGGGTATCCACATCAGGATGCGCGATAACATCCTTAAGGTCTGAAGTTATAATATGAACAGTAAGATGCAGCTTAAACGTGTAGCAGAAGCCAAGTTACCGACGCCGTGGGGTGATTTTTTGATGGTCGGTTTTGAAGAGTTAGCCTCTGGCCATGATCATCTGGCCTTAATATTTGGTGATATCAGTGGTGATAAACCAGTGCTCTCCCGTGTTCATTCTGAGTGCCTGACAGGTGATGCTTTGTTTAGCCTGCGTTGTGACTGTGGTTTTCAGTTAGAAGCCGCATTGGCGCACATTGCCGAAGAGGGGCGCGGTGTGCTGATTTATCATCGTCAGGAAGGCCGTAATATTGGTTTGCTGAATAAGATTCGCGCTTACGCATTACAGGATAAGGGCTTTGATACGGTGGAAGCTAACCATCAACTCGGATTTGCCGCCGATGAACGTGACTTCACCTTATGCTCAGATATATATAAATTACTGGGCGTCAAAGCCGTGCGCTTGCTAACCAATAACCCGAAGAAGGTTGAGATTCTCTCCGAGGCGGGGATCAATATCGTTGAGCGGGTACCATTGATTGTCGGGCAAAATCCCAAGAATGAACAGTATATGGCCACCAAAGCGGCCAAAATGGGCCATCTGCTGACCAAATAATTAGCCGCGTTCAAGAACAATAAAGGGTGGTTTCTCAACCACCCTTTTTATCGAACCAGTATCGTAGTGACACTGTCACTAATGGTTATACCATTCTAATAACTACAGCATTTTGCGGATAACATAATGCAAAATGCCGCCATTTTCGAAATAAACCAATTCATTACCTGTATCTATACGGCAGTGGGTATCTACTATTTGTTGCCGCCCGTCAGCATAGGTTATCGTCACCGCCACCTTCTGCCCTGGGGACAGTTTTTGTAACCCACTGACGCTAATGGATTCATCACCCGTCAGCCCCAAAGTTTTGCGATTAACCCCTGCTGGGAACTCGAGGGGCAAAATACCCATCCCAATTAGATTGGAGCGATGAATACGTTCAAATGACTCAGCAATCACTACCCGCACACCCAGTAGCCTTGGCCCTTTAGCTGCCCAGTCACGACTCGAACCGGATCCATACTCCTTACCGGCAATCACCGCCAATGGCACATTCTCCTGCTGATAGCGCATAGCAGCATCATAGATAGCCATCTCATTTTGTGACGGAATATGACGAGTGACACCCCCTTCAACCCCCGGGACCATCTCATTACGGATACGGATATTGGCAAACGTCCCACGCATCATCACTTCATGATTACCACGACGGGAACCGTAGGAGTTAAACTCTTTAATCTCGACCCCACGATCACGTAAATAGCGGCCCGCAGGGCTATCAAGTTTGATATTACCGGCGGGAGAAATATGGTCGGTGGTGACAGAATCGGCCAAAATCGCCAAAATACGTGCATGGTGAATATCCTCAACCGGATCAGGCAACGCTTTCATATCACTAAAGAAGGGAGGCAAACGGATGTAGGTGGAATCGCTCTGCCAGTCATAGGTTGGTGTGCTATTAACCTGAATCGACTGCCACTCTTCATCGCCATCAAATACGGCGGCATATTCCTTACGGAACATCTCAGTTTTAACCTCTTCAACAGCTTTAGCGATTTCAAATCCGCTAGGCCAGATATCCTTTAGATAAACCGGCTTGCCGTCAGGGTCGTTACCGAGCGCCTCTTGTGCCAAGTTGACATTCAAATTACCGGCCAGAGCATAAGCCACCACCAGCGGCGGCGAAGCCAGCCAGTTGGTTTTGACTAAAGGATGAATGCGCCCTTCAAAGTTTCGGTTACCGGACAGCACCGCACCGACGGTTAAATCCCCGACTTTGATGGCATTTTCTATTGGATCAGGCAATGGGCCAGAGTTACCAATACAGGTGGTACAACCATAACCCACCAGATTGAAGCCCAAATTATCCAGATAAGCGGTTAATCCGGCGGCATTGAGATACTCAGTCACCACTTTAGAGCCTGGTGCCAGCGAGGTTTTCACCCACGGTTTGGTTTTTAGCCCCTTCTCTGCCGCTTTTTTAGCTAACAGACCGGCTGCCATCAGTACACTAGGATTCGAGGTGTTGGTGCAAGAGGTTATCGCGGCAATTACCACCGCGCCGGGCGCCAACTCGTGCGTTTTTCCCTCCAGCGTGAAGCTAACATGGTCAACTTTATCTTTTTTGCTATTGATTTCCAGTTCTTCAAACGCTTTAAAAGCTAAAGGCACTTTGGGTAAAGCGACCCGGTCTTGTGGCCGCTTTGGTCCAGCCATACTGGCTTCCACCGTGCTCAAATCCAATGAGAGCTGGCTGGTGAATATTGGCTCGTCACCAGGATGACGCCACAGCCCCTGTGCTTTACTGTAGCCCTCAACCAAGGCTATCTGTTCATCACTGCGGCCACTTAAGCGCATATACCCCAGCGTTACGTCATCCACCGGGAAGAAACCACAGGTCGCACCAAACTCCGGCGACATATTGGCTATAGTCGCGCGATCTGCCAGTGGCAAATCAGCCAGGCCATCACCATAAAACTCAACGAATTTGCCTACTACCCCGTGTTTTCGCAGCATTTGCGTTACGGTAAGCACCAAGTCCGTGGCAGTGATCCCTTCACGCATCTTACCGGTCATTTTGAAGCCGACTACATCGGGAATTAGCATCGAGACCGGTTGGCCCAGCATCGCGGCTTCCGCTTCAATCCCACCAACCCCCCAACCGAGTATCCCTAAGCCATTGATCATGGTGGTGTGGGAATCGGTCCCCACTAGCGTATCAGGGTAAGCGACCTCCCGCCCCTGCTGCTGTTCATGCCATACCGTCTGCCCCAAATACTCAAGGTTAACCTGATGGCAGATCCCGGTACCCGGCGGCACCACACGGAAACGGCTAAAGGCTTTCTGCCCCCAACGCAAGAAGATATAACGCTCGTGGTTACGTTCCATTTCGAGCCGGACATTCTCGCCAAAGGCGGCTTTATCGCCAAACTCGTCAACAGTGACGGAATGGTCGATAACCAAATCTACCGGTGACAATGGGTTAACCTGCGCCACATCGCCCCCCAGCCGTTTGACTGCTTCACGCATCGCAGCCAAGTCCACTACCGCCGGTACCCCGGTGAAATCCTGCATTAATACCCGCGCGGGCCGATAAGCAATCTCCCGGCTGGCATGCCCGGTGAGCTGCCAATCGACAATGGCTTTTAAATCCTCCTCTTGAACCTGTTCGCCATCCAGATGACGCAGTAGATTCTCCAGCAACACTTTCAGTGATTTCGGCAGTCGGTCAATATCCCCCAGCACTGCCGCCAGTTGCGGCAGGCTGTAGTAGTGATATTCGTGATTAAGAGCGACCAACTTGGCCATACTCGTTTTTCGCAGATCCAACGACATAGCGCCTCCATTGTTTCTTATAAGTGTTCTAAAACAGCATTCATCTCAACAAGGCTATTCCCTTGAAATTATGAGGTCTGAATTAAATATAACACAAAGAAACATTAACATTTTGGCAACAATGGCGATTACTGGTAGCGATAGGTGTAAACGATGGTGATGGCCAATGTGTGTCAATTACTAAGATGACAAATCGCGATAAGAAAGGTCCCATTCAAGAGCATTGTTTGCCGATTGCTCAGATCCATCATTTATTGCTTCAAGACGTTGAGTGAATTTAACCATATTACTTTCTATTCTTTCAGAAATTTGAGTAATTTCAACCATATTACTTTCTATTTCTATAAAATTTGTA
>NZ_JAZGQE010000211.1:0-7329 GCF_048593885.1 Yersinia sp. 1252 StPb PI
AGGATAAATGACAAATATTCCAATACGTATTAATAGCATCAAGATTAAAAAAATACGGCCGTCTTATTTACGCTGGTGGTATTTCAATACATCGCTCTGTGTCCACACCATGAACATCATTGTGTTAATCAGCCAGTGCTAAATGGAGGAATAAGTAATATTAAGTTTAGTCGATATCCAGATAGCTAAATGTGGGATTGATTGCTGGCACGTGACAGCAATCAATCTATTTCCGACTAAGGTCTATTTTAAAACGGTGGGATGCTTTGCTGGAAGGTAACCGGCCATTACCTGACAAAAACCTCGTCAGGCAATGGCGGATAGATAAAGGGTTATGAGTGGGTATCCATTGAGCCAAAACGACCGCCGTTAAAATCAGCGATGGCCTCGATTATCTGCTGCTGAGTGTTCATCACAAATGGCCCGTGACCGATAATAGGTTCATCAATCGGCTCACCATTCAGTAGCAACAGCACCGCATCATTATTGGCCTCAATAGTTACATTGCTGCCAGCCGCATCCAGTAATACCATTTCGGCATCGCGGGCAACGGCATCGCCATTGACCAATACGGTACCACGCAACACAATTAATGCCGTGTTCCAGCCAATGGGCAGTGAAAACTCCGTACTTTTACCCTGATTCAGCCGTATATCCCAGACGTTTAGTGGTGAGAATGTCTGAGCAGGGCCATTTTTACCCGCATACTCACCCGCTATTACCCGCAGGCTGCCAGCATCTTCAGCTAGCACTACCTGAGGAATAGTTTCACTGCGAATGGCCTGATAACCAGGATCTGCCATTTTATTTTTTGCGGGCAGATTGACCCACAATTGCACCATTTCAAAGGCACCGCCACGTTGTGCGAACATATCTGAATGAAACTCTTCATGCAGAATCCCGCCACCTGCCGTCATCCACTGCACGTCCCCAGGGCCAATAACGCCGCCTTTGCCGGTGGAGTCACGATGTTCAACTTCGCCGTGATAAACGATGGTGACAGTTTCAAAACCACGATGCGGGTGTTGCCCGACACCCCGGCGATGTTTGGTCGGGGTAAAATCCATCGGCCCGGCATAGTCCAGCAGCAGGAACGGGCTGAGCTGTTTACCATGGCTTTGATATGAAAACAGTGAGCGAACCGGGAAACCATCTCCCACCCAATGCTGGCGCGGTGCGCGATAAATACCTTGAACTTTTTTCATCGTAAACTCCTTACAAACATCATCAATGAGGTGTTGCAGCCCGGCACAACCTCTGGCCGGGCTTCATGTTGGATAAAGTATATAATTAGGATAATTTAAGCAGTAGATAGCAAAATTAGTTATCACTGTTCTATTATCAGAACAATGATGAAGTTATCTATGGCAAGTAATACAGAGGCAGGTTATGCAAGATCTTAATGATCTCTACTATTACGCAGAAGTGGTGGAACACGGTGGATTCAGTGCTGCCGCGCGGGTATTGGGTTTGCCAAAATCAAAACTGAGCCGACGGCTGGCATTGTTGGAAGAGCGATTGGGCGTGCGTTTAATTCAGCGTTCAACCCGCCGTTTTGCGGTTACCGACGTGGGGCGTACCTACTATGAACACTGTAAAGCGATGCTGGAAGAGGCCAACGCCGCTCAGGAATCAATTGACTTAACACGGGCAGAACCCCGTGGTGTGGTGCGCATCACCTGCCCAGTGGCGCTATTACAGGCCACGGTTAGCACCATGCTGGCGGATTTCATGGTCAGTTGTCCTTTGGTGACGATTTATCTTGAATCGACCAATCGACAAGTGGACCCGATTGCTGAAGCCATTGATATTGCCATTCGGGTTCGGCCACCGCCGTTGCAAGACAGTGATTTGGTGTTGAAGGTGTTGGGTAACCGTTGTCAGTGTCTGGTGGCCAGCCCGGATTTGGTGGTACGACAAGGTATCGTCAATGTTCCGGCAGATCTGACTGGCTGGCCAAGTCTGGGCTTGGGCCGCGCGCGCCAAGAATTTATCTGGCATTTAGCCGGGCCAGAGGGCGCGCATGCTGCGATTTATCACCAGCCCAGATTGGTGACGGCCGACATGACAACGCTTCGTAGCGCAGCACTGAGTGGTGTCGGGGCAGTACAGCTCCCGGTTATGATGGTGGCAGATCAACTGATGGCCGGAACGCTGATTCGCTTATTACCGGATTGGGTATTACGCCATGAGATTATTCATGCGGTATATCCATCACGGCGGGGATTACTGCCGTCTGTTCGCAGTGTGCTTGATCATTTGGCGTTGCGGTTTAGCCAACTTGAAGACCAATAGCCAGGCCTTTGCATAGCTGAGCCGCGGGTAACGCGGCAAGTTGTACCGACTCAATGCTTGTGGCGGTGATGTGAATCCGGGTAATGCGGGTGGGAGTGTGCCAGTGGCTGATGTTGATGGCGATGCTTATGCGCCACACCGACTGTCACAGGAAAATCATGTGTATGTTGATGATGTGCGTCATGGTGATGTTCATGTTCATGCAGCAATTCATCATGGATATGCTGATGGGCATGCTGTTCAGTGAGATGCAATGCGATCCCTACAGCCATCAGGAGACCCGCCACGATGAGTGGTATAGTGACAGTGTCACCCATAATAACGGCCAATACAGCCCCTAAAAATGGGGCAATAGAGAAATAAGCACCAGTGCGAGCAGTACCAAGATGGCGCAGGCCGATAACAAAGAGTGCCAAACTCACGCCATAGGCAAAAAATCCCACCAGAAGGGCCGCTGCCAGATTTGTCAGTGGTGGCAATGTTGCGCCGAGGACAAAAGCCAGCCCGAGATTGACGATACCGGCAACCAGTCCTTTGACTGACGCAATCCAGGTGGCATCCGTCAATGAAACCTTACGGGTCAGATTGTTATCAATCCCCCAGGCAAAGCAAGCACCCAGAATTGCCAGTGTTGGCCACCATCCGGCAAAACGCGCTTCACCCGGCCAACTTAAAATAGCTGCACCGGCCACAATCACTATCATGCCAAGGGCGATGCGACGGTCAAAATTCTCTTTGAACGCGAACCAGGCCAGTAGGGCGGTAAATACCCCTTCGGCATTAAGCAATAATGATGCGCCAGATGCAGGCATACCCGTTAGCCCTATCATCAGCAGAACCGGGGCAACAATCCCCCCAGCCGTAATGGCACCAATAAACCACCGCCGTTCGTTGCGAGGCAGGCTCACGGCTGTTGCTCGGGTGAGTAGACGGTAGAGCGCCAGACCGGCACCTGAGCCAAAATAGAGCAAACCCGCCAGTAGCCATGGACTGACCGTATTGAGTAACTGTTTTGCCAGCGGGGTTCCGGCACCAAACAGCACCGCAGCACTTAATGCGGCTAATACACCGGGCTGTCGTAATCCATCATGCCATTTCATCGATTCAACTCTGAAAATAAGGTCGTAGTGGCAATTTTAGCCCATGAAAAAGCCGGGAAACCATTCCTGTCATGGAAAAAGTTGACCGGCTAATTTTAGTATTAATTATCAACGGTTTGTTTGTGGAACAACTCACGGAATACCGGGTAGATATCTTCAGGTTCTCGGATATGTTGCATGGCAAAGTTGTCAAATTTTGCCTGTAAGTCTTCATATTCCCGCCACAGAGTCTGGTGTGCGCGCCGGGTTATCTCGATGTAGCTATAGTAACGCACCATTGGCAGGAGCTTTTGGGCCAATAACTCATGACACAGTGGTGAATCATCGGCCCAGTTATCGCCGTCTGAGGCTTGGGCTGCATAGATATTCCACTGCGTTGGGTCGTAACGTTCCTGAACCACTTCTTCCATCAATTTCAGGGCACTGGAGACAATTGTTCCGCCGGTTTCCTGCGAATAGAAGAATTCTTGCTCATCAACTTCTTTCGCTTGAGTATGGTGGCGGATATACACGACATCAACGTTTTTATAGGTACGGCTCAGGAACAGATAAAGCAGGATGTAGAAGCGCTTTGCCATGTCCTTGGTGGCCTGATCCATCGAACCTGACACATCCATCAGGCAGAACATCACCGCCTGGCTGGATGGCTCAGGACGCCGTTCATAGTTCTTATAACGTAAATCGAAGGTATCGATAAACGGAACCCGCGCGATTTTTTGCTTTAATTCAGCAATGGCTTTACGTACACGTTCTTCTTCCAGCAATTGTGCTGGTTCCGTGTTTTCCAGTACGTTCAGCGTTTCTTCCAATTCGCGTAACTCACGGCGCTTACTGGCTGTCATGGCGGTACGACGCGCCAGTGAGTTTTGCAGTGAGCGCACCACGCTGATATTGGCGGGCACGCCATTCGAGGTATAACCCGCACGATGGGTTTTGAATTCGGTCAACTGCTTATACTGATTTTTCTTCAGATTAGGCAGCGCCAGGTCTTCAAACAGTAAGTCGAGGTATTCATCTTTGGAAATCTGAAAGACAAACTCATCCTCGCCTTCACCGTCCTGACCGGCATTACCCTGACCACTGCCGCCGCCTCCACCGCCACCTTGAGGGCGCTCCACCCGATCATTGGTGACAAAATGGTCATTGCCAGGATGTACCCGGTGACGTAACCCACCACGGCCCTGATGGAACATCGGCTCATTGATATCATCAATAGGTATCGAAACTGACTCGCCGCTATCAATATCAGTAACTGATCTTTTATTGATGGCATCGGCAATCGACTGTTTAATTTGCGACTTATAGCGGCGCAAAAAGCGCTGGCGATTGACCATGCTCTTATTCTTGCCGTTAAGTCGTCTGTCAATAAAGTAGCCCATATATCCCCCAAACGACTTTGTCACTGTCCCTGCATCTTTCACGCTGTAGCTGTGTTGGCTGCCATCACTTACCCCAGTCACTTAGTGGACTAAGCTCCTGGGGCTTCGTTCAGTTGCCGCCTTGCTACAACGCGAAATCTATTGGGACTCTCCCTGCATCTTTCACGCTGTAGCTGTGTTGGCTTTACCCTTCACACTTGACGTCGCAGGGGTGTTAGCTGCACCCGTTACTCGGCCCATCCTTGGGCCTCGCCTCTGCGAGGCCGCTGCAAGCAGCGTTCAAATCTGCTCCCGGCAGATTTGTCACCCGAATCACTTACCTGAGTAAGCTCATCGGGATTTGTTCGCTTGCTGCTTACCTGCAACGCCAATTGCTTTGGGTATAGATTCAGGCGGCTTCGTTCAGTTGCCGCCTTGCTACAACGCGAAATCTATTGGGTCTATACCTACGATGCCGTAATGAATCGGTAAATGGCTTATGACGATTTTCTCACCCGCAGATACCATTCACACAGCAAACGAACTTGCTTACGGGTATAGCCTTTCTCCATCATCCGATCGACAAAGTCATCATGTTTTTTCTGCTCATCCGTTGAGGTCTTGGCATTAAAGGAGATAACCGGCAGTAACTCTTCGGTGTTAGAGAACATTTTCTTCTCGATAACCGTGCGCAGCTTCTCGTAACTGGTCCAGTTTGGATTACGGCCATTGTTATTGGCTCTGGCGCGCAACACAAAATTGACGATTTCATTACGGAAATCTTTCGGGTTGCTGATACCCGCTGGCTTTTCAATTTTCTCCAGTTCAGCATTCAGTGATTCACGGTCAAACAGTTGCCCGGTATCAGGATCACGATACTCTTGATCCTGAATCCAGAAATCGGCGTAGATAACATAACGGTCAAAAATATTCTGACCATACTCAGAGTAAGACTCCAGATAGGCGGTTTGAATCTCTTTACCAATAAATTCAGCATATTTCGGGATTAAATAGCCTTTCAGGTGTTCGAGATATTTCTCCGCAACATCTTGTTGGAATTGTTCGCGTTCGATCTGCTGTTCCAGTACGTAGAACAGGTGCACCGGGTTAGCAGCCACCTCAGCGTGGTCGAAGTTAAATACTCTGGAGAGGATTTTAAAGGCAAAACGGGTAGAAAGGCCGTTCATACCTTCATCAACTCCAGCGTAGTCGCGATATTCCTGATAAGACTTGGCTTTAGGATCGGTATCTTTCAGGCTCTCACCGTCATACACCCGCATCTTGGAGTAAATACTGGAGTTTTCTGGCTCTTTCATCCTTGAGAGAATCGAGAAGCGAGCCAGCGTTTCCAGCGTGCCAGGTGCGCAAGGCGCATGGGTCAACTCACTGTGATTTAACAGTTTGTCGTAAATCTTGATCTCTTCTGATACCCGCAGGCAATAAGGCACTTTGACAATATAAACACGGTCAAGGAATGCCTCATTATTCTTGTTATTACGGAATGTTACCCACTCGGATTCGTTAGAGTGCGCGAGAATTATACCGCTGAATGGCAGGGCGGATATCCCCTCGGTCCCGTTATAGTTCCCTTCTTGTGTTGCGGTCAGTAGTGGGTGCAGCACCTTAATTGGGGCTTTGAACATCTCGACGAATTCCATGATCCCCTGGTTAGCACGGCATAAAGCACCGGAATAACCATAAGCATCTGGATCGTTTTGGGCGTGATTTTCAAGTTTACGGATATCAACTTTACCGACCAGTGCCGAGATATCCTGGTTGTTTTCATCACCGGGTTCGGTTTTCGCTATCGCAATTTGTTCAAGGATAGAAGGCCAGACCTTGATAACTTTGAACTTGGTAATATCACCGCCAAAATCGTGCAGGCGTTTTGCCGCCCATGGCGACATAATCGTACCGAGATAGCGGCTTGGGATACTGTATTCTTTGGCCAGAATCGCCGCATCTTCCTGCGGATTGAACAGACATAACGGGTGGTCATTGACCGGGCTACGTTCACCGTTAGCACTTAAAATATAGATAGGCACCCGTTGCATCAGGGCTTTCAGTCGTTCAGCCAATGATGACTTACCACCACCCACGGGACCCAGCAAATACAGGATCTGTTTCTTCTCTTCCAGCCCTTGGGCGGCGTGTTTGAGATAGGAAACGATCTGCTCTATGGCTTCCTCCATGCCATAAAACTCTTCAAAAGCAGGGTAGCGAGCGATAACCCGATTAGAGAACAGTCGAGACATGCGGGACTCAAGCGCGGTATCGACCATGACTGGCTCACCAATAGCCATCAGCAGACGCTCAGCCGCATTAGCATACGCGCTGCGATCTTGCTGGCAGATTGTGAGGAACTCCTGGAGTGTGAACTCTTCGTCCTTGGCCGCCTCATAGCGCTGGCGATAGTGATCAAATATGTTCATAGCGATGCCCGTCCTGTTTGAATGGTTGGGAACATAAAATAGTAGTAGCGCTTTATTGGGTTAAAATTTTGAAACTACTACCTTATTGTTATGGCCGTGTCTCCTCCAAAGGTCAAGTTAAGCCAGACCACAGATTTGCCACCC
>NZ_JAZGQE010000212.1:0-7234 GCF_048593885.1 Yersinia sp. 1252 StPb PI
ATAAGTTGACAGATATTTTGTAGATGCACAGTTTTTGTAGGAATATTCCCACAAAGATTGGTTCGTTTATCTGATGTGAAGTTAAGACAGCTTTCTATATTATCTCCCTCATCAAGTAACAGACGTGGCGGAATATTTACCACCGATTTACTTAAACGAAAAGAATGTGGAAAGCTGACAAGTATAATCGAATAACATTCGCACATATAGTCATTAACCCACTTCATATTTATTAAGTTAAGTATTCATTCATATTTAAATTCGAATGAATGCTCACCCACATTTAATTATTATATTGGAGTTTTAAATGAACAAGTTAACTTTGGCTATGGCGTTATTCTCAGCATCTACAACTATTGCAATGGCAGCAAGTAATAATACAATTACTTTCCAAGGTGAAGTCACAGCACAAACCTGTTCTGTTACCGTCAACGGCGTTGATGCCAACCCAATGGTATTGCTGCCAACTGTATCCAGCAGCGATTTGGATTCTTCAGGGAAAACAGCAGGTAAAACGGCCTTTACCCTGGGTGTATCTGGTTGTGCAGTTGGCAATGATGATATTGATGTCAAAACTGTTTTCGTCGCTAACCAAGTCACAGCTTCCGGTAACTTAAAAAATACAGGCACGGCAGCAAACGTTGAGCTTCAATTGCTGAAAGACACAACAACGACTTCAGGTATCGATCTGAATAGTGGTTTGGCGCAAGATGGTATAGTGTTAAAGGCTGGTGATACAGCAGCAGAGCATGATTTTGCAGTTCAATATTATGCAACTGGACAAGCAGGCGCTGGTTCTGTGATCGCATCGGTACAATATGCAGTTTCTTACCTGTAATCCCTGCTTTGCCGAATAGGATATACTTTAACTAGTTGGCGCTGCAATCAGGCAAAGTAAATGACAAATCGGTCATAGACCTTTTTGAATAGCATTTATACTAGCCCACAGGGTGAGCCTCAATGAGGCTCATTAATCCCGATGATCTTCACAATAGTGATTCGGGTAAAGTACCCCGATGTGTATTCAGCAGCTTCAAGCACCAACAAAATAGCTATTCGGCCAGTTTCATTCAGAGGGTATCCCCATGATGGTTAACATACATAGCTACAGTTATCGTTATCTGTTCATCGCGTTATTAATTTTTATGGGCATCTCTTCTGCTAAAGCCAGCGTCATCATGACGGGTAGCCGCATTATATATTCGGCGGGCGAAAAAGAGCACAGCGTACAATTAACAAATAAAGACAACTTCCCCAATGCGGTTCAGGTCTGGCTAGACAGTGGTGATGCCCAATCAACACCAGAAACAGGCAAAGCACCCTTTATCGTCACACCACCGTTCTTTCGCATGGAAGCCAATGCGGGACAAACATTGCGGCTGAAATATACCGGTAGCGGCCTGCCAACAGATAGAGAATCCGTGTTCTATCTTAATTTTTTACAGGTGCCTCCCGTCAACAAAGCAGAAAAAAGTAATAAAATGTTAGTGTTGATGCGTAACCGCATTAAAGTATTTTATCGACCCGAAAGTATTACTGGCCGTGTTGATCAGGTCTCCAGCGCACTGACTTTCAGTGTGCGCCAACGGGGTAAAGATGTTGTTGTAACAGGGAAAAACCCAACAGGATTCTATGCCACCATTGCCAGTGGTGAAGTTGTTGGCAGTGGTAAAAAACTTAAAATGAAATCCGAGATGATTTCACCGATGTCTCAAGCAGAATGGGTTATCCCAAATTCATCTGTACCTTCTAATGCTATTGTTAATTTCCTGATAGTGAATGATTTCGGCGGGCAAGATACCGGAAGTTATCGTATTTAGCCGGTAAAGGAAGATTTATGAGGCTTGCACGCGCTTCTGTGAAGAGAAAATTCTTTGGACGCAAGAAAGCATTAACACTATGTATTGCTTTAATCTTACATGTTGATACGGCTGTGGCTCAGGATGAGCCACAAAACCTCGAGTTCGATGAATCTCTGTTTTTAGGGACCAATTTTGCTTCAGGTTTGAATCAACTCAATAAAGAGAATTCTGCCACAGCCGGAAATTACGATGCTGTCGATGTCTTGGTTAATAACAAACCGTTCAAACGCACTACCATTGAATTTATTAAGAATGCTGACTCATCAGAGATTTACCCCTGCCTGAGTGATGAGTTCTTAACTGCGGCTGGCGTACTTCTAACCAACAAAGACGGCGCTGTAACCAACGAAACTAATACCCAAGAGACAGAATCAGCCCCTTCGGAGACTGCTGCAACCTCGTCTACAGAGCAATGTAGGCCACTGGCTGAGCGAGTAAAAGGGGCCTCTTTTCACTTTGATCAGGCTAAACTTCGCCTGGAACTGTCGATCCCACAAGCTTTGTTGCAAAAACGCCCCAGAGGTTATATCGAGCAGAGTGAATGGCAGGAAGGTGAAAAACTCGCATTCATCAACTACAGTTCTAACTTTTATCGCAGTGATACTCAGGCCCAGCAAAATAGCACCTCTGATTACGGGTTTGTTGGCTTAAAAAGTGGCCTCAATCTCGGATTATGGCAACTGCGTCAACAATCAAACGTACGTTATTCCAGTAATGATAATAGCAGCGATACCCAATGGAATAATATTCGTACTTATGTCCAGCGCCCTATCCCCCAATTGGATAGTCAATTAACGCTGGGCGAAACCTTCACCGACAGTACATTATTTGGCACCATGTCGTTTCGTGGCGTTAAAATGGCAACCGACCAACGTATGTGGCCAGAATCCATGCGTGGATTTGCCCCTGAAGTCCGTGGTGTTGCCAGTACCAATGCGCGGGTGGTTGTTAGCCAGAATGGGCGTGAAATTTATGAAACTACGGTTGCGCCTGGCCCATTCGTTATTAACGATTTATATAGCACCACCAGTCAGGGTGACCTCAATGTTGAGGTGATTGAAGCGAATGGTAGCCGTTCGACATTTACCGTGCCATTCAGTGCCGTCCCGGACTCAATGCGCCCAGGTGTTAGCCGTTATAATGCGGTGGTCGGCGAATCCCGTGATTTCACCAATATTGATAACTATTTCACTGACTTCACCTATGAGCGCGGTGTTACCAATCAGTTAACTGCGAACAGCGGCCTGCGTTTAGCACAAGACTATACGGCACTCCTTGTCGGTGGCGTATTGGGTACCCCCATCGGGGCCTTTGGCCTCAATACTACCTACTCTCATGCTAAAGTTGAAAATGATGAAACGCAGAATGGCTGGCGAATGCAAGCAACCTATAGCCAGACATTTAATCAAACCGGGACCACATTCTCATTGGCTGGATATCGCTATTCAACCAAAGGATATCGCGATTTAAATGATGTTTTTGGCGTGCGCTCAACGCAAAAAAATGGCGGGACATGGGATTCAACGACCTATAAACAACGCAGCCAGTTTACAACCTCAATTAATCAGACGTTGGGTAATTATGGTCAACTTTCTGCGTCTGCATCGACCAGTGATTATTATAATGATACGCAACGAGATACGCAGTTACAGCTAAGCTATTCAAACAGTTACCAAGACATCAGTTACAACCTGGCCATTAGCCGTCAGCGCACTGTTTATACCTCAACCCAATATAATTGGGATGACGATACGACGAATGAGACAACAACGCGCTACGGTAATACTGAAAATATTGCGACGCTAACGGTGTCTATTCCACTAAATATTGGCAATAAGAACCAATATTTATCGATGTCTGCTAGCCGTAACCCAAAAAGTGGTAATAGCTATCAGACGTCATTATCAGGTACCGCCGGTGAACGAAACACCTTTAACTATTCAGTGAATGCCGGCTATGACGACAGCAATATCAGTAGCAGTTCAAATAACTGGGGGGCAAATGTGCAAAAACAATTCCCTAATGCGACCGTCAATGGCAGCTATTCCCGCGGCAATAATTACACCCAATATGGTGTTGGTGCTCGTGGAGCCGCAGTAATACATAGTAAAGGTATGACACTCGGGCCTTATTTGGGCGAGACCTTTGGTTTAATTGAAGCGGATGGTGCTCAGGGTGCAACAGTACGAAATGCACAAGGGGCGAGGATTGATAATAACGGATTTGCCTTGGTGCCATCGTTAACACCCTATAATTACAATACGGTGGGTTTGGATACTAAAGGCATTAATCGCAATACTGAACTGAAAGAGAATCAGGGCCGCGTCGTTCCTTACGCCGGGGCCGCTGTGAAAGTAAAATTCGACACCCTGAAAGGCTATGCCGTGTTAATTCAAACCCAAACTAACGAGGGTGAAGGGTTACCACTGGGTGCCGATGTTTATAACAGCAAAAATGAAATTGTCGGGATGGTAGGTCAAGGGAATCAGATCTACGTACGAGTGAAAGACGACAAAGGCTCACTTTATGTGCGCTGGGGTGAAAGCAGCAGTGAGCAGTGTGAATTACCTTATACTTTTGATGGTCAAGATACTGAGCAGGATATTATTCATATAACAGGCAGTTGCCACCGTTAACAATTATGAGAAAAATAATGTTAAGAACAACAGAGCAGTTAATATCTTGCGAACTATCACCGCCAACGGCCACTACTTATCACCGCCGCTCGCGTATTTTGGCTGGAGCGATATTATTTATAGGGCTATGCAGCACCTCAGTATGGTCAGCCTGTACTCGCATTACGGCACAAACTCAACTTGGTGCCGGTGATGGTACGGCAAGTGACTGGGCGGGTTCTCTGGATTATAATAATGGCTCACTCGGCTTGCCGGGCCTTATCGACCTTAGCACGGCGGCGAATTTTCAACCCGATGGGACATTATTAGCCGCAGGTACCTCTGACTTCACCACCTTTGCCCTGAACACCGGTTATGACCCTAATCGGGTGCTATTCCGCTGCGCTGCGGCCGATGTTGATCAACTCTTCGAAATGTATGCCACTAACGGAGATAATGACTTTGGTGGTAAAAATGAAGATGGTGCCATTGCCGGTAATGTTCCCTCTGGTTTTGCCACCTATGTCCGCAATGTTGTTATCAGGCTTACAAATCTATCCACTGGCGAGTATTACTCGCGCTTATGGAAAGGGCGGCGCTTAACCGACCTGGATAAAGATAGCAGTGGCCGTATTTTAGTCAAAGCCAAGAATTTCAGTAACCTGTATACCGAGCTGTTTCGTATTGATTATGTCCGTGCCGGCACTAACAATGCAGCCTCTTACCTGTATGCCTATACCCAACCCAATGCTTATATCGCGTTTAAAGGACCAGGAATTAGTGGCCCTATTGAAGGAACTGACTCAGTATCAAACTGGCCCGGCTGGTATGCCACCTGGCCTGCCTCTATTGGATTGTACAATTATGTCACTTTCCGTCGAACCACGATTTGTGCGGTAACCAATTTTACCCCCACAGTGATATTACCGAGAATTTCTGTGGCAGAGCTGAACAGTGGCAGCACCACTTCGGCTGAATTTAAAGTAGATTTTCAGTGCCAGACCGGCGTGACATCAGGTGTCACTGCTGGCACGGTAGCGATGGGCTTTCTGGTACCAGCAGCAAATGCCGCTAAAGCGCAAGCTTTGGGATTAATGAACGGCAGTGGCGGGATCAGCCACTTGGTGTCAGATAGTTATGGTTCTGCCGGAACAGCAAGCGGTGTAGGCATCCGTATCTACCGCAATAATAGTCCGATTTATCTGCTATCAAAGAATGTAACTCAAACCGGTAATAACGCCGGCTGGTATGGCATCTTCCAGGGCGCCCAAGAAATAACCGGCACGGTGAGTGGGGGTAACAGTTACACTGAGAACTTTCGGGCTGAGTTAACTAAAATCAGCGGGCAAACTGTGACACCAGGAGCGGTGAATGCACATGCGCAAGTGGTTATACGTGTCCAATAATATGTTTTTCAGACACATAAATAGTGGGATTGGTGGGTTACTTTTGTTGCTTATGGTTACCAGTATACCGGCCACGGCAAGTGTCATTGCGGAAAGAACACGTATTATCTTCAGTGAAGGTAGCACCGAAGAGTCACTACAACTGGTTAACAGCAATAGCTATCCGGTGGCAGTGCAGGTCTGGGTGGATGACGGTGATTTGACCGCAACACCAGAGAAGTCTATTTCACCGGTATTAGTGTTGCCCCCGCTATTTCGGCTACAACCACAGGCACAACGCAGCCTGCGATTGATCTTATCGGGGGCCAGTAAATTACCCGTTGATAGGGAGTCTGCATTTTGGCTCAATGTTTACGAAATTCCACCGAAGGTGACCCCTAAAACTGAGGATGAATCTTTCGTCACGCTGGCCTTGCGCATGCAATACAAAGTATTTTACCGCCCTAAAAACTTACCAGCCCCAGGAGATACTTTAGGTAAGGCGTTAACCTTTACTCTTGAGACAAAAAGCGATACCGCCCTGATTCGGGTTGATAACCCGACGCCTTATTATGCATCATTAGCCTCACTGACATTAGGCTCAACTGAAAGCCTGCCAGATATGGTTGCTCCTTTTTCGAAGCTCGATTTTTCGCTCAATCGTTTACCCCCAGCAGTCAGCAAGACGGTCAATTTTGTCTTAATTGATGATTTAGGTAACCGAAAGGTATTTAGCAGCAATTTAAAATAAAAAATTAATGAATATAAACTGTCGCAGAGACAGTTTATATTCTGGTTTCTAATTACCACAACCAGTCATATGCCTTGCCCCGCCCTATTCCACGTCTGATTCAAGTCTAATTACCGATAATAAGATCTATTCTTGATTGCTCTATTCTATTAAAGCTTATTATGTTTATAAAAAATCACTCCACCTGCATTTCCAGTGAAATGCCCAATTGCATTATGCATCCTTCAATAAAACTTTCAGCAACTTGTAATTGACGTCGAATCTCCCGTTCATTACATTTTTTCAATCGGGCAATAGAGGCTTTAGATTGCCCATACACATAATGTCGAAAGATAAGCTCCAGTTCTTTTTCTCGCGAGGCCCGCTGTAAATTTCCTATTGTTTTATCAATGGCTAATCCATCATTATCGCAACATGACTCTACCTGTCTATTGCTCGTCACCAATCCCTTAAACCCGCTAGCGATATGAGGATAATCCAGATGAGAGTTATCCCTAGCCCATACACCCCAACGCGTCAAAACAGTTTGGATATCACTCATTACTACTCTCCTTTTATATTTAAATGCCTTTTCATTTATTTGATTAATATCACCCACAAAAAAGACCTCACTAATTAGTG
>NZ_JAZGQE010000213.1:0-7215 GCF_048593885.1 Yersinia sp. 1252 StPb PI
CTATTGGCAGGGATTTTATATCGCCAATTGATATCCAAATGGATTGTTCGGTACTTCATTTTCATCCTTATCCTAAAGCCATCAGCGCCCAGCGCTTTATACTTTAAACCTAATAACAGATTTGTTTAATTTTAATAACATCTGGCTATAAACAAGATTTTTCATTAATGCAGGTATATGAGTAGAAGTTGTTATTCGTCAAGAATGCTATTTCTGCATAACGATATTATGCACCGCTTGGGCTAATACCCGTTCAGGGGGAAATATGGCGACAAAACTTAATATTGTATTGGTCCATGGAGCATGGGCTGATGGCTCACAGTGGCGCTATATTATCCCAGCCCTGCACCAGATGGGGCACCGGGTCATTGCAATACAAAATCCGCTGACATCATTAGCAGATGACGTGGAGCGGACCATTAAGCTAACTACCGCCTTATATGGCCCTACCCTATTAGTGGGCCACTCTTATGGTGGCATGGTCATTACACAAGTCGGGCATCTACAAAATGTGGTCGGTATGGTCTATCTCGCCGCTTTTGCTCCCGATGCGGGAGAGAGCTTATCCAGTACTTTTGCACTGCGTGAACCACCTGTTAGCGCCGCTTATATTCGCCCGGATGATAATGGATTTCTATGGATTGACACTGACCAGTTCCACGAAAATATGTGTCAGGACATTGATGAGAATGAAGCACTGGTGATGTCTATGGTGCAAAAACCCTTAGCAACTCGCGCTTTTACTGATAAGTCTGCTCAGCCTGCCTGGCGGGTCAAACCTTGCTGGTATCAGGTTTCAACGGAAGACAGAATGCTGCCGGTCGAAACACAACGCGGTTTTGCTGCTCGAATTCAGGCCCAAAAGGTGATTGAGTTACCCTCCAGCCACGCCTCGATACTCTCTCATCCACAGCAGATAATCGCGCTGATTGTCGATGCCGTAAATGCGGTTAAATAGTTATCATACGTCAGCCTCACCTCTGCATCATATGACAGGCGAAAAAAATCCGCCCGAAAGCGGATTTTTATCAGACACAGCATAATACCGTGAAAGATGAGTGCTAACTATTCTAAGCAGTCGCTTAGAAAGTGTAACCTACGCCAGCAACCCAAGTACCGACATCAACGTTGCGGATGCGGCTCTGTTCGTAAGAAACGTCCAGGGCAACATTTTGCATTGGGTTGAACTGCATACCTGCGCCGTAAGTAAAGCCGTAATCGCTGGTGCTGCTTTTATCGCTAGCAGAAGTTGGGTAGTTCTGGCTGAAACGACCGTAACCCACACCTACCAGGCCATAAACGCTAGCCCAATCGTTGATACGGTAAGCTGGGCCACCGGTGATAGCATTGTATTGTGCTTTGTTGTATACCGACGCGCTGTCACCGAAGCTGCTTTTTTCAGTGTGAGTGAAAGAGGTGATGTAACCCAGTTGAGAATCACTCCACTCGTAACGGTATTTCAGGTTGAAACCTGAAGATTTGTTAGCAACACCTTGATAATCGCTCTGGGCATAACCACCAGAAACGGTGCTTTGACCGGCAAAGGCTGAACCTGCGGTCACTGCTAATACACAAGCTGCTACTGCTGAAAGACATGCAATTTTATTCATAACCACCTCGAAAGACGCAAATTTTTAGATGAAACAAGAACACCATGAAATTATAACAATAAATAGTAGGAAACTCTGCCTACATATGATTGTCTAATCATTTATTTGGTGTAACAAAGGGTTTCAAGAATCTTCCATCTTACTAATACGCTTACGAATTTCCGCCATTCTACACCTTTTTGTGACTCCCATCACCAAAAGCCATTCCAGACTATTCTTAGTTTTAGCGCTTAAATAACCAGCAGAAATAGCGTTAAAAAACCGCAATGCTGAAAATTTATTATTTCTTTCACTGCTTTCCGTTTCTTTTTTCGCTCCTTTGGTGATTTTCAAACACTTGGCTGACATTTCATTTACACTGGCAAAGATAGTTACCTAATAATTTTCTTTGAGGCTTAACAGGATGTCTTTGTCTCCTTCATCCAAACATTCACTCCCCTTAGTCCCTATTCTGTTGCTGGTGATTGCCATGATCTCCATCCAGAGTGGTGCATCGTTGGCGAAAAGTTTGTTCCCACTGGTTGGCGCGCAAGGAATAACCTCGCTGCGGCTCGGTATCGGCACACTTATTTTGTTTGTCATCTTTAAACCTTGGCGAATGCGATTCACCTCAGGCAGCCGCTTACCCTTGCTTATTTATGGTGTGACATTAGGTGGAATGAACTTTTTGTTTTACCTGTCACTAAAAACGGTGCCATTGGGTATTGCCGTCGCATTGGAGTTCACCGGCCCGTTGGCGGTTGCCATGTTCTCTTCTCGCCGCCCGGTGGACTTTATCTGGGTAGGGTTGGCCGTTCTGGGGCTATGGTTCTTATTACCGCTGGGACATAACATTGGTACCATTGATTTATTTGGCGCGGCTTGTGCCTTGGGTGCGGGAGCCTGTTGGGCGCTGTATATTATTTCAGGGCAGAAAGCCGGCGGTGATCACGGTCCTGGGACTGTCGCGGTGGGTTCTCTGATCGCAGCACTGGTATTTTGCCCAATTGGCGTAGCATATAACGGCCTTGCCCTGTTCGATCCCGCCATTCTCCCCGTTGCTCTGGCTGTCGCTATTTTGTCGACGGCATTGCCCTACTCACTGGAAATGGTCGCACTGACCCGGCTCCCTACGCGCACATTTGGCACGTTAATGAGTCTGGAGCCAGCACTGGCGGCCATTTCAGGGTTGGTATTCTTAAATGAACATCTGACATGGGTTCAATGGTTGGCTCTGGCATCAATTATCTGTGCCTCTATCGGGGCCACACTGACTATCAAACCCAAGCCACAACTGGATCAAATTGCCTGAAGGGTGCTGGCTAGTTCAGCTCTCTCACCTTCTATCCTATTGTTATTTATCAAACGCCAGCCCAGCACTGCACGGGTTGGCGTTTTTTATTAATTATTTTCCCTTTTTTTGCATCCAAAACACCAGGCTGATTCGTATAGGTAGATGTGAGGCAAGACTTCACCTCAACCCTCCTAAAAGGAATACATTATGAAAACGCTTCTTCGTACTGCTATCTGTGCTTCCTTACTGTTCAGTACTGTCTCTATGGCCGCCATGATGTCCGAAACTGTTATGGTAGGTGGTGCTTCGATGTTGCCGAGTAAAAATATTATCGAGAATGCGGTTAACTCCAAAGATCACACAACCTTAGTCGCTGCGGTTAAAGCTGCGGGGTTGGTTGATACCCTGCAAGGCCCCGGGCCATTTACCCTGTTCGCGCCCACCAATGCCGCGTTTGCAAAATTGCCCGCCGGTACAGTTGAAAGTCTGGTCAAACCAGAAAATAAAGCCATGCTCACCCAAATCTTGACCTATCACGTGGTGGCCGGGAACTACGATATGAAACAGTTAGAAAGTAAAATTAAAGCCGCAGGGGGTACTGCCGAGCTGAAAACTGTCAATGGCCAATCACTGTGGATTATGAACAACGGGCCACATAACATTCAGCTTAAAGATGGAAAAGGGAACATCGCTAATATCAGCACCTATGATGTACAACAGAAAAATGGCGTGATCGATGTGATTGATACTGTTCTGATGCCTAAATAAAACCCGTCTATACTGGGTGCAGTGTCTCACTGCACCTGACGGCTTTTTTAGGGATTGGCGCATGAATGAATACTCACTGGAACAACAAATCGGGCTGATCGATGCCATTGCTCAAGGTGATCAGTCCGCGTTTGAAAAACTATACCGGCTCACTTCCCCCAGACTCTTCGCGGTCGCCTTAAGAATGCTGCGCAACCCTGCTCGGGCAGAGGAGGTTTTGCACGACTGTTTTCTCACCGTCTGGCATCGGGCCGATAATTACAATGCGCAACTCAGTGCCCCATTGACCTGGTTGACCCATATTGTACGTAATCGGGCCATCGATTTGATGCGCGGCAGTGATAATCGTCTGCAAACGTTGAACGATGATCAAACCGATTATTTGACCGATGACACACTGACGCCTCTGGCTCAATTGCAGCAAGACAGTGAAGCTAAACAATTGGCAGACTGTTTGGCACATCTACCGGTTGAGCAACGACAAAGTATTATGTTGGCTTATTATCAGGGGCTTTCTCATGGGGAGATCTCTACTCATCTACAACAACCACTGGGTACGATAAAAAGCTGGATACGTCGTGCACTCGATCACTTGAAGGGCTGCGTAGGCTTATGAAAAACAGACGCGAATATGACTCAGCATTGGCCGCTGAATATGCGCTGGGAACCCTGCGCGGACTTGCCCGGCTGCGTTTTGAACGCCGATTCCGTCGTGACCCACAGTTGGCGGCAGATGTTGCCAGTTGGCAGCGTCTGTTTACCCAACTGGATAATCAATTGGCCCCGCTGGAGCCCCCTGAACGCGTATGGAAGCGGCTGGAGTTAGAGTTACCACCAATCAATCTGCGCCATATCAAACGTAATCGTTGGTCTTATTTGGGTTGGGCTGTCGCCGCCGCACTAGCCGCAGTCCTGGTTATCCCACGTTTATTGGTAGAGCCACCAACAGCCATCCCGGTGGCCGTGCTCTCCAATAGCCAGCAAAGTGGTCAATGGGTGGTCAGTCTGGAGAAATCGACTCGTAGCCTGACATTAACTCCCCTTAACCCCGTGGTAGTCAGTGAGCGTAATAGCCTTGAATTATGGAGTATTCCAGCGGGTGAAAAACCACACTCACTGGGGTTACTCAATACCCATGGGCCGACACAACTGACTCTGACTGAAAACCAGTTAATGGCCAATTCATTATTAGCAATCAGCCTGGAGCCTCACGGCGGTTCGCCCACTGGCCAGCCAACCGGTGCGGTGCTGTTTAGCGGGCCATTGCAGAATCTATAATAGATAAATATGCACGCGTTAGCGGCTATCACTTATCCGCATTACTGATCTTTTTCTACCGGAGGTTATGCATGCAAGACTGGGATCCTGATTTATACCGCCAATTTGAAGCAGAACGTACCCGCCCTGCCGGTGATTTGCTCGCACATATCAGCACTACCCAGCCACAGCGCATCAGTGATTTAGGTTGTGGGCCAGGCAACTCTACCCAATTGCTGCACCAGCGTTTTCCGCAGGCGCAGCTGGTTGGGATTGATAACTCGGTGGCGATGTTGGCCAGTGCGCAACAGCGCCTGCCGGCATGTGCATTTCTTGAAGCAGATATTCGCCAGTGGCAACCCGCTGAGCCACAAGATCTTATTTATGCTAACGCATCGTTACAGTGGCTAACCGATCATCAGCAACTCTTTCCCTATTTGTTCTCCAGGTTGGCTACCCACGGCATACTTGCGGTCCAGATGCCAGATAATCTGGAGGAACCCAGCCATCGAGCTATGCGTGAAGTTGCAGAAAACGGTCCATGGCAGCAAGCACTACAAGAGGCGGGGGCAATACGGGCGAAGGTTCTGTCAGCCAATCAGTATTATGACTTACTGGCCCCCAATGCAGAGCGGGTAGATATTTGGCGCACTACCTATTACCACCCGATGCCTTCAGCGCAAGCCATCGTCGATTGGCTGCGAGCCACAGGTTTACGGCCTTTTCTTGAACCGCTCTCTGAAGCAATGCGATTGGATTTTTTGCAAGACTATCTGGCAATCATTGATGTGGCCTATCCGCAACAGGCCGATGGCCGCCGTTTGTTGGCATTCCCCCGCTTGTTTATTGTTGCCCACGCCCGGTAGTCATACCGGGTATGTTGGTTGAATTTATTGACTGGCATAGCTGCTGATTCGTTCCGGTACGGAACTATTCATCGCATTATATATATTATTCATGTTCGCCAAGCCATTAATTAATAACACCTTCGCCTCATCCGTGACATTAAATATTATTGAAAGCATCCAAATGGATATTGACCTCATAAAAACCATACAAATCACAGTAATAGTTATTTTCAATTAGCCATAAACACCGCGATGAAAATATTATTAAAACGAAACAATAAATTACATTTACAAATAAACACCACTATCAACTATTTAATTGATAGGCCGAATCTACCCTACAAACTTAAATATCTTTGTTATACTTATTGCGGTGAAGAAATTGGTAATCAACTCAATAAAGGGATACCTATTATGAGTACAGCAAAACTGGTAAAAACAAAATCTTCCGACCTGCTCTACACCCGCAACGATGTTGAAGAACATGTCAAAGTTGACACCGTGAAAGCATTAAACCGTATGGTTATTCAGTTTATTGATCTGTCGCTGATGACCAAACAGGCTCACTGGAATATGCGCGGTGCCAACTTTATCGCGGTGCATGAAATGCTGGATGGCTTCCGCACAGCCCTCACTGACCACCTGGATACCTTCGCAGAACGCGCCGTACAACTCGGTGGTGTCGCACTGGGGACCACACAAGTCATTAATGATAAAACACCGCTGAAAAGTTACCCAACCAATATCCATAGCGTGCAAGAACATCTTAAAGCGCTGGCAGACCGCTACGCCGTGGTTGCTAATGATATTCGTAAGGCAATTTCAGAAGTAGAAGATGAAGACAGTGCTGATATGTTTACTGCCGCATCTCGTGATCTGGATAAATTCCTGTGGTTTATCGAGTCAAATATTGAGTAATCCTCAGTATGATACCCAATAGATCGTAAAATGGCAGGAAGATAGACCGGGTAATGAGAATAGCCAATACACCTGCAATTTTAACGATGATGGGTACAGGGCCGGTTATCCGGCCCTACGCACGGAGGTCATATGGCAAGTGGATGGGCCGGCGACGGCGCAGTACAAGATCAAATTGACTCCACCGTTGAAGATGCGGTGCAACGCGCAAGACAGGCTCTTGGCAGTGGTGAAAGTGAGCTATATTGCCTTGAATGTGGTCAAGCCATTCCAGAAGCACGGCGTAAAGTTCTGGCGGGGGTTAAATATTGCCTGAACTGCCAGAATCAATTAGACAAGCATCAGGCCAGCCATGCCGGATATAACCGCCGTGGCAGTAAAGATAGCCAACTCAGATAGCAATCCCTCCCCTTCCCCCCCTTATTGCACCATTATCGAACAAAAATCGGAGATAGTTAACAATATCGTTACATTGATGTTGATTATAGATTGTACATTATTAACGAATTAGTTAATAATAAGTAAATAATGGATTAGTTGC
>NZ_JAZGQE010000214.1:0-7167 GCF_048593885.1 Yersinia sp. 1252 StPb PI
TAATTTAATGTGCGCATAAGGAAATATTCTATGAATAATAGAGTGTGGCTGTTATTGTTATTTGGTACTGGTGGGATATGGCAATATAGTGCATGGGCCAATACGGTTCCCATGTTGATTGATCAGAATAACCCGTCCAGAATATCACGTGACATTGCTAAACCCCAAACCACACGAACAGCGCCACCTGCTATTTCAGTGCCTGCTCCCAACGCTAAGTTAACACTTGAAACCTTAATTGATGTGCAGCATATTCAATTTATTGGTGGTACGCGTTATGATCTTAAGTTACTTCGTGAACCGTTCAACGGTTATATTGGTAAAAAAGTACCGTTAAAGAATTTATTGGTGGCAACCCAATCTATTACTACATTATATCAGCAAGACGGTTATATTCTCTCTTATGCTTATTTACCCTCAGATAACTTTATTAATGGCACGGTAAAAATAGGCTTGGTTGAGGGTTACATTGCCAATACGCGGATTCAAAGTGAAAATGTTGCGATAGGCCGCTGGCTAACCAAGCTATCACAGCGCATCATGGCAGAGAAGCCACTGACGCAGGACACCTTTGAACGCTACAATATTTTGATGAGCCGGACCCCGGATACCAAAGTCATTGCCACGGCTAAAAACCCGGATAATATTTATGGCGCGACACTACTGGACGTTAAAGCCGAACATCCACGTAACTGGAATGTTAGTACTGCGCTGGATAGCCGCAAAGGAGTATACAGTGGTGTACTTAATGCAACCTTAAGTGGATTTACACCCTATGCCGAACAATTTGGTGTGGCGACGTTATTACCGCTCGACAGTAAAAATCGCGACCAATATCTTGGTTTAAACTATCAGCAATATCTAGGGAGCAATGGATTATTACTACAAACCCGTGGCAGCTATTATAAGCAGATTCCCAAAGACTATACCGATGTACTGACATTGTATCCGCAGGATATTACCTTATCAACGCGTTCCGAGCAGACGCAATATACCGGTGGTGTGGTATTGAGTTATCCATTGCAATTAACGCGCAAGCGGCAATGGACCCTGAGTGGTGGCGTAGATTATCTGGAGAAAAGTTACAATCTAAAAACTCGCGCCCGATTTAATACTGTTAATAATTATTTGCTGGATTTAGAAGAGCAGAATCAGCGAATGCGTTATCCGGCGGCTGAATTAGCCCTGGCGGGTTATCAGGAATATACCCAATCTTATTGGAGCACCCGCGCCAGTGTGCGCAAGGGGATCAATGGTGCTCTGGCATCCAGTTCGGTACCGTGGGGCGACTTGGGCTTTACCCGCTGGAAACTCACCGGTGACGGGGCATATCTGATGGATGAGAAATGGCGCTTGAGTGCCTCGGCAGAAGGGGATTGGTCGGACAATGATTTACCCGAGGCCGAGCATGTCACATTTGGCGGACTGCGCTTCGGCCGTGGTTATCCAGACAGTGACGCAACCGGGGATTATGGTTATGGCGGGCAGGTAGAAATGCGCTATCTGCATAACCGGGAACAGGGCAACTGGTTGAAGACGGTTCAACCTTATGTGGTTTTGGATACAGCCCACACGTGGTACAACTCTGCCATTTTCCCCGCGAAGAAGCTGGCTTCATATGCCGTTGGGGTGACCTTTGGTGACAACAAACACTATTCACTGTCATTGGAAGGGGCGAGGCCGATTGGCGACCTCCCCAGTGATAGCACACGCCGTGATTGGCGGTTTAATGCTACTTTGACCTATAATTTTGCCAATTAACGCAGGTGATGGATAACCTGATTACCGCTGCCACGCCAGATAAGCGAAGGATCTTTTAGATCTTGTACGAATTTGCCGTCAACCAACACGTTGATCAGATCAACCACTTGCTGTTGTTCGTCGCTCAGTTCAGCCAGGGTGTAGCCCGTCCAGACCCAAATATCTTTGCTATCGCACTCATTACGCACTCGCTTAACCAGTTGCAGTATCGCAGACAGGTTTTGCGGGTGCAGCGGATCACCGCCGGAGAGGGATAACCCCTGCCGATGGATGCGGGCGTCATTGAGATCAGCCACTATCTGATCCTCTAGTTCACGAGTAAATGGCTTACCCGAATTCAGTCGCCAGGTACTTTTGTTATAACAACCCACACACTGGTGCACGCAGCCAGAGACGAACAGCGTGCAACGGGTGCCGGGGCCGTTGATGACATCGACCGGGTAGTATTGATGATAGTTAATAATTACTTGTCCAATATGTTCCCCTTCGTACTTGAAGCTGCAGGGGGGGCGCTGCTTTCACAAACCCGAATCACTTGACTGCGTAAGTTCATCGGGATTAATGAGCCTCATCCTTGAGGCTCACCCTACGGGCTAGCATAAATGCTGTTCAAATCAGTTCCCGACCGATTTGTTATTTGCTTGCTGCCTACCTGCAACTCCAATTCCTCTGGGGGCGATTAATATTATTGGGGTAATTTCAATATTGAAAATCAGCCCAGTTGTCCGTTCGCCAGATGTTTCACGCGCCGCTTCACTTCTTCTTGCTTACCGGCATTGAATGGTCGTGCATCCGGGCTACCCAGATAGCCACATACTCTGCGGGTTACCGAGACTTTCGATGGCTCATGATTGCCACATTTCGGGCAGGTAAAACCTTTACTGGTACAAGAGAATTCACCGGTGAAGCCACATTCGTAGCACTCATCAATTGGCGTGTTAGTACCGTAATAAGGCACCCGACTGTAGCTGTAGTCCCAGACATCTTCCAACGCTCTGAGGTTGTGCTGCAAGTTAGGGTATTCGCCGTAACAAATGAAGCCGCCGTTCGCCAATGGTGGGTAAGGTGCTTCGAAGTCCAGTTTGTCGTATGGGTTAACTTTTTTCTCAACATCCAGATGGAAGCTGTTGGTGTAATAGCCTTTGTCGGTGACGCCGTCCACCACACCAAATTCAGCGGTATCAAGGCGGCAGAAACGGTCACACAGGTTTTCACTTGGTGTGCTGTACAGGCTAAAGGCGTAGCCGGTTTCATCTTTCCAGCTATCTGTTGCTTGTCTCATCCGTTCGACGATAGCCACGCCTTTTTCACGCAACTTTTGGTCATCAAAGACATGGGTCTGATGACCAAACAGCGCATTAACCGTTTCATGAATACCGATAAAGCCCAGCGAGATGGATGCGCGGCCATTTTTAAAGATCTCAGAAACGTTGTCGTCGGCTTGTAAGCGCACGCCGCAAGCCCCTTCCATATACAGAATCGGAGCCACACGGGCTTTAATCCCTTCCAGACGGGCAATACGGGTCATCAGGGCTTTCTTGGCTAACAGCAGGCGTTCATCCAGTAATTGCCAGAATTGGGCTTCATCGCCTTTGGCTTCCAGCGCAATACGTGGCAGGTTGAGACTTATAACCCCGAGGTTATTACGGCCATCGTGGATCTGTTTACCCTCTTCTTCATACACTCCAAGGAAGCTGCGGCAACCCATTGGTGTTTTAAAGGAACCGGTTACTTTTACCACTTGGTCGTAATTTAGAATGTCCGGGTACATGCGTTTAGTCGCACACTCCAGCGCCAACTGTTTGATATCGTAATTGGCATCGCCAAACTTGTGATTAAGACCGTCACGGATAGCAAACACCAGTTTCGGGAATACCGCGGTTTTGCGATTTTTGCCCAAACCGGCAATACGGTTACGCAAAATGGCCTGCTGGATCATGCGCGATTGCCAACTGGTACCTAAGCCAAAACCGAAAGTGACAAAGGGGGTCTGACCATTGGCGGTGTGGAGGGTGTTAACTTCATATTCCAGTGACTGGAAGGCGTCGTAACACTCTTTCTCGGTGCGCGACATGGCATAACCGGCGGCATCAGGAATTTGCCACTCTTGAGCCACAGATTTATGTTTGTTAAAACTTTCAGTGACAAACGGGGCCAGAATTTCATCGATACGGTTAATGGTTGTACCACCATAGATATGGCTGGCAACCTGCGCGATAATCTGTGCGGTCACTGCGGTGGCGGTAGAAATGGATTTCGGTGGTTCAATTTCCGCATTACCCATTTTAAAGCCTTGGGTTAGCATGCCATCGAGATCAATCAACATACAGTTGAACATTGGGAAGAAGGGCGCGTAATCCAAATCGTGATAGTGGATTTCACCACGTTCATGCGCTAACACCACATCCCGTGGCAAGATATGCTGTTTGGCATAGTGTTTCGCCACAATACCGGCCAGCAGATCGCGCTGGGTGGGGATCACTTTACTGTCTTTATTGGCATTTTCGTTAAGCAGCGCTTTGTTACTTTGCTCAACCAATCCACGGATTTCCTGATTCAGGCGACCACGCAGCTCCCGCGAGATATCCCTGTCATGGCGATATTCAATATAGGCGCGGGCTAACTGCTTGTATTGACCGGCCATCAGTTGGTTTTCTACCGCAGTTTGGATGTCGCGGATATCAACTTTCGGCTGGTTTTCCATCGTCTGAGCGACCACACGGGCAACAGTTGCACAATAATCTGCGTCCACAACGTCAACAGCCAAGGCTGCGCGCTCGACGGCTTCCTTGATCCGCACCTCATCAAAAGGTACCTGACAACCGTCCCGTTTAATCACTACTGTTTTCACAATGCCTGCTCCTGTAGCCGGTAATAATTATCCACAAGAAATCTTATCCACAAGGCAAGCCGCAGCGGGTAAGGGCTGCGAGGGAGGTGTGGATGGTTTTGTGGATAACTACTACATATAGATGTTTGAATTCCTACAACCACTATATATGGGTAATGGCAGAAGTGACAGTCAACTAATTTGACTTAGAACAAGGAAATCGACGTTAGGTCTATTCCCTGCTCAGTGCGTCACAAAAACGATATTTTTATGTGACTTATTGTGCGGATAAAGCGTGATGTGGGCCGAAATGTTTTAACAGAAAATCAACCCAAACACGGACTCTGGGGGGTAAATCGGCAGAAGCATAATAAAGCCATACTGGGGTCGGGGCGGGCCAGTAACTCACCAATACCGGCATAAGACTGCCATCGGCAAAGTGTGGCGCTGCATGCCATTGTGCCACATAGGTGATCCCCATATCCGCTAATGCGGCATGTAGCAGCATATCCGGCTGGGAAGAGATCAAACGACCTGACAACTCTAAGGATTGAACCTCATTATTCTGCTGCAATTGCCATTTTACTCTCCGGCCATTTGATGGATTACGGTGTATTAAACACTGATGCTGATAGAGATCCTGTGGGTTACTGGGTGAACCAATGCGGGCCAGATAAGCAGGGGATGCCGCCAGCAGCATTTGCATTGGGTAAAGCTGACGAGCAATCAAGCGGCTATCGGGATCGATGCGAGTGCCGATACCGACATCAAATCCTTCTCCGACCAAATTCACCACTCTGGCCTCCAGTGAAAGATCCAAATCAATCTGCGGATAACGTGCCATAAATTTTGGAATAAGTGGCATCAACAGTTGGCGGCCAAAGCCGGGGATGACACTGACCCGCACCGTACCACTGGGTTGTCGCTCATCATTACGCACCGTATCCAGAGTGGTGGAAAGTGCCTGCCACAGTGGTGCCACTCGTGCCAATAATGTTTTGCCTTCATCCGTTAGCACCACGCTGTGGGTATTGCGCTGAAACAGACGTAGCGCCAGTTTTTCTTCCAGTACGCGGATATTCTTGCTGACCGCAGCGGGTGTGATACCTAGCTGCCTGGCTGCGGTGGAGAAGTTGTCACTCTGAGCTGCGGTGAGAAAAGCGGGCAGTAAACGATGAATATCCAGAGGCAGCGACATAGTGGTTGATACCTTTAGTTGAAATTAATGTGACTGATAGCAGCCTACACCGACCAGCCGGAAAATGAAAAAATAGGTTTATCAAACTGGTTGGAGAAGTGCTATGCCCGCTATTTTAGTCTTAACATCCCATCGTCACCCGGATGAGTCTCGTATTAACCGTCGGTTGATAGAGGCCATCCGCCCATTAGTGAATGTCACGGTGCATGAACTGATGCGTGAATACCCTGATTTTCAGATAGATGTGGCGCGGGAACAGGAGTTGTTGAAGTCACATGATGTGATTGTGATGATGTTTCCGTTTTACTGGTACAGCTCACCGGCTATTTTAAGTGAATGGCAGGATGCGGTATTAACCCATGGTTTTGCCTACGGCAGTGGTGGCAATAAGCTACAGGGTAAGCCGTTGCAGTTGGTGGTCTCCACTGGAGGGAAGGCTCAGGATTATACGCCACAGGGATATAACCGTTATCCGGCGTTAGATCTGTTATTGCCCTTCCATGCCATGGCAAACCTGACCGGAATGGATTATTTACCACCGTTTTTGGTGCAGGGGGCAAATGAGATGGAGGAGGAGACGTTGGATGGTTATGTGCAGGGTGTGGTGGGGTTGATGAAGGGGTTTTAGTCACTCGTCCTGGTGGTAAGTGATCCGGTTGATTATTTTGGTTGATTTGGTGATTTGGTTGATTTGGTTGATTCGGTTGATTCGGTTGATTCGGTGATCCGGTTCGGTTGTTAGAATAGATTGGATCACTGTTTCGGTTGATAATCGTTCAGTGCTCAATTCATTTCCGCCGCCTCAACCGAGTTAAGGCCCATAAGCGTGGGCCTTAACAATCCGCGCTTGCGCACGTATCGCTGGCCTGCTTCGCAGGTGCCCTCAATCATCGTTCCGGCTAACGGACGGCTTTATTCGCGTCCCTGCTCATGACGCCTCAACCCGCCGTCCTTGGCGGGTTGCCTTGCCTACTCTCTTCACTCGGCTGCTCAAATGTGCTTTTAAACATCAAAACCTAAAGAAAAGGTTTTGATTTTGACGTTGGGCGCAATCAGGAATATTGCCGACAAAGATTGCAGGCCGAATGAGCCGCATGGACGCGGCGAAAGGGGCTGTCGAGCTGGGAGCGAGTCGGGCCCGGTTCGATTAGCCTGCAAGCTGCCGGAGGGCATGGCGAAGCCACAATATTTCGCGCAAGCGCGGGATTCCATAAGGGGGCGCGCCCGCCCCCTTTGGCGGTTGAGGCGACTAAGGTTAGGTTAGCCGTAAAGTTATAACAACCGAATCCGAGCACCGAATCAACGGAAACAGTGATCCAATCTATTCTAACAACCGAATCCGAGCACCGAATTAACGGAAACAGTGATCCAATCTATT